>NZ_JAEMUE010000033.1:0-64844 GCF_018342435.1 Neochlamydia sp. AcF65 | reverse complement strand
GCTACAGAAATAGACGTAAAAGATTTGCCCTTCGCTTCAACTTAATTGCAGCAATCTATAACTGGGAATTAAATACGTGAGTTTCGAAAGAGGTCTATTATTTAAATCCATTGGTTGAAGAAACCCCTAAGGGAAAAAAGGCTTCTAAGTAAGCTAGTCTATTAAAAAATAATTTAGATAAGCTCCATTGCCAGCGTACAATAGGAAATAATTTAACTTAAGACTGGTTATTATAATTTTTCTTACTGTACGTTAAATTTAAATGACAAGAGTTTGGAAAAACTTTTAATTTATTTATTCAATATCAGATACTTTCTAGATCACGGGTTTCAAATAATGAAGAGATAAACTTCATCTTACAGCTTTTTTGTCCTTTTTTAGGATATATCTGCGTAAAAAGTGGCAATCATTTCATTTTTCTGTGGATAAGTCCATCCTGCTACCCAATTTTTTTTTATTTAAGCCAATCAGTTTTACGATACTTTTCAAGCTATAATCGGGCAGGTGTAACACTAAGCAGTCCCCAAAGAGTAACCTATACTTTTGAGCAACTCTTTACATAATCATATACTCAATAAAGAACTCTAAATCACATTAATACTATTAGATTCCTCAGGTAGAGAAATACAAAGCGAGGATAAACTTCCTAAAAATTGTTATGCCGCTTATATTTTAGTAGCAGCTATCCTAGAAGCATTTCAATGTAAGAGTCCTAAGGAAAATATTTTTGCCTAATGGCTCTTACGTTAACAACTATGCATCTGAATAACTTACTTAAATAAAGCTGTGTAAGTTGGCATACTAAGCTTTTTTTCCAAATAGCCTAAACGATTCAACACCTGTTAAAGTTTCATGCAAAGGCGATAAGTTAGAGATGTTGTTTTTAGCTCGGAATGTAGAGCCCTGGGTTTCTTCTATGTTTATTCCCTTTATGCATGTGTAGGCTGGTATTTCCTTTGATAAGCCATAAGCACAGAGCCTATCAAGGCAATCGTGAACCAGAGCCAGCGAATGCAAGATGATAAGTCAAGCGTATGGAATTCATGCCATAGATTGCTAAGTAAAATGATAGTGAGCAGCAGCGGGCCTACATAGCGTAGTGATACAGAAAAGAAGCTAGCTTGAGAGCTATTATACCAAATAGCATCTTCTCGCAAAGCAGGGCAAGCATATTGGAAAGTAATAATGAGGGCTATCCCTCCAATCAGCATATTGATGCCTAAAACCATGGGGGCAAGGGCATCGATAATATGCGAGGCATTACCAAAACAAAAGAGGACCGCCATGCTAAGGAGTGCCGACATAGTAACAGTGACAGCTTTCTTACGTGATAGCGTAAATTCTTTTTCTACATTCCCTACAATACTCTCTGCTATAGAAAATACTCCCGTAATGCCAGCTATGAAAATGCAGAAGAAAAAGATTGTACCCACTATCTGAGCCCAATGCTCACCAAAAGATTGCAAGATTTTGGGAAATAAGATAAAACCAATTTCAAAAGTAGAGTCTGAGGAAAGAATTTGCTCAAACGGAACCTTTTGTATATGGCTGATGTGAGCTAGGCATCCAAAGATTGCTAAGCCAGAAATGAATGAGACGGCAAAGTCTCCTAACGTTACCCAAAACATTGCCTGAGCTATATTGGTTTTTTGATCAGTATGACGGGAGTAGCCTACAATAATTCCTAGACCCAAAGAAAGGCTAAAAAACAGCTGGCCAAACACATCACGCCAAAGCGTAGGGTCATTTAGCCGAGAAAAATCAGGGGACAGATAATGTCTTAAAGCATCTAATCCTCCTGGAAGAAACATCGTAGTAATAGCAAATGCTGTCATGATAAAAGCTAGTAAAGGCATGAATAAGGTACATATTTTTTCAATGCCATCCCTAACATTTCTTATCATAACAAGATAAGTTAATAGGCACATGGATACTGTAGCAATCAAGACAGGAAAAGATAAAGGACCTAATTGATGAATACTTTCAGTCGTCTTTAAGAATTCTTGAAAAAAAAATGACTTAGAGTCAGAAGGGATCTGTTTAGAGGCCGCAAAATAGGTATAGGCTGCAGAATAAGCTGTTAAGACAATATAAAAGGCGCCTATTGTTAAGCAAGCAACCACAGAGAGCCAGCCGAGCACTTTTCCTTTTTTTCCTAACACTTTATGATAAGCAGAGACAATCGGCAGCTTCCAAGTATAACCAATAAGGCCTTCCAGCATGAGCATGGGAACGCCTAACATGAAAACGGCAAGGATATAGGGGACTAAAAATGCGCCTCCTCCATTTTTGTAAACTTGGGCACTAAAGCTTAAAATATTGGCAAAGCCTACCGCAGACCCTATTAAGGACCATACGTATCCCGACTGACTTTTCCAGGTGGTTGTTTGCGGTTGCGACATATAAAAAGTTCCTTGGTCAGCAAATTTTCTAATCTTTTAAATGATTTTCCTTAATTTCATACCATAGGCAAGAAAATTAAGTTTTTTAGCGTAACAAGCTAAGAAAAAGGGAGGAAAAGAATGAAGAATAACCTGAAATCAGGGGGAAAACAGGTTTATTCAATGAGACTTTCATACATAATACTTAAATCAAAAAATTAATAGATGCATTTTATGTGATAAGAATGTTAATTGTCAAATAGATCTTGTGCTTTGCTGCTGCAGCCCGCCCCAAAGTTATAGAGCTTGATTGGGAAGAGAGGCTGTCAAGAAAACCTCAGTTTTAGCATGAGGCTTAAAATCATCATTCAAGCAATCAATTAGTGGCGGATTGAGCGGTCATATAAGCTGTAGGGGAGCCAGCGAGCAAGCTTTAAAAGTAGAAAAGATCAAGCTCAAACTCATCTTTCTTTTAACGCAAAATATAAGCTAAATTGTAAGGGAAGTATTCATGCAGGTCTTATGTGTCGATCAGGATAAAAACTTTTGTAATTTTATAAAAAAAGAGGGGGAAGCTTTAGGTGTGAGCGTAAGTGGAGTAACGACGTTTGACCAGGCGCAAGAGAAAATGAGGGATCAAAGCTCGTATGCCTGTATTTTCAATTCGTCTTACTGCGAGCAGCTAGTCATGCTTGATCAACTTTCCTTTTCTTTAGCTTATGTGGATTTGCCTAATGTTTCATTCCTGCAGGAGCTTAAAGCAACCCAAAAAGTACGCTATATAGTAGGCAAGATGATGAGCTCTGAAGAAGCTCGTTATCTCTTAGGTCAGTTATGCCAGCTTGAGGCTTACGAAAAACTTAAAGGCGACTGGGTAGCAGAAATTCCAGAGCAGTTAATGAAGGCCTATGAAAGCTCTAGCTATGAAAAATTAGGCATACTAGAAAAGTTAATCAAAAATAATTCCCATCAACTTCCTTGGGAAGAATTCCAATTCATTGTCCACAAAATAGCCGGCAGTGCAGGCTTTTATGGTCGTTTTAAGGCTTGTGAAATATGTAAAAAAATGGAAACACACATCAAAAAAAAAGAGTATAATCTTATTGATTTAAACTCTTTTTATCGCCAGCTTTATCTTTATATTCAATGAACGGTTTTTACAGAGAAAATGAGGCTAAAACGTGGGCCAGCACCTTCCCTCTATTTATAAGCCATAATAGCGCTTCTTCCTTTGTATTAAAAGGGCAGGAGACCCTATTAATAAGCAAAAATTGTAAGACATACGATTTTTAATGATTATACGCTCTAAATTTAGCCCGGGGCTCTGATAGATGGAGAAGAAAGCTAAGAGTAAGCCGAAACGAGGCCTTATTCATCTCTTATTTTTCTATCCTATTTAAAAATGCTCAGAGTCGGCCGTATTAACTTTTCAACTTTTCTAAGGGGACCCTTAATCATTTGTATATGGATACTCCTGAAGAAGAGGGGCAGCCCATTGACTTTATCATGCGTGGGAATCTAAAAAATCTTTCTCAAAAAACGATGGATGGAAAAAATGATTGCTATCACAATTACTCACTTGCATGGGTTAAAAATAAATCGGAAGAGGAGGGATTTGAACCCCCGTTACCCTTACGAGTAAATCTGTTTTCGAGACAGACGCATTCAGCCACTCTGCCACTCTTCCTGGAGCAAATATCTTGCCAAAAAAGGATTCAAAACACAATCTTTTTCAAAAAAAGGAAAGAATAAATAAAAATGATCATTCATTTTCACTCCTATAGGCAGTATATTTTTACCTTTTTTCTTAGAAAAGCTGCCATGCTTTAAAAAATTCGTAAAATTGCTTAGAATAATGTTGACCTTCAAGATTACATTTGCCATATTTAAATTACGTCTACCCTATTTGACTTACACTTAAGTAGGGCTTAAAATTTTGTCGCCTTTCGGATGAAATCGTTCCGAACATAAGAAAAACCATTAAAATTAACCTCTATAAGGTTAACAAAAGGAGTCTCATGGTAGCGCAAAAGAAAAGTACAGCACGTAAATCTGCAACACATCGTTCACAAGCAAAAAAAATTCTTTTGAAAGTACTACGGTTGAAAACCGTAAATCCGGCCTGACTTAATAAAATCTGATTAAACCTTTAACTATACAGGAGAAAAAATGAATAAAGAATTTTTCGAGGGTAGTTGGCATGAGCTCAAAGGGAAAATTAAGGAAAAATGGGGCAAATTGACTGATGATGATCTTTTAAGAATTGATGGAAGCTGGGAGCGAATGTTAGGTAGCTTGGAAAAAAACTATGGTTATAAAAAAGACCAAGCAGAAAAAGAATTAAGTAAATGGAAAAATGAAAGCACACACTTAGGGAGGTAAATATGAAGTTCACTAGTATGGAAGATCTACTTGTCTATGAGTTACAAGACCTCTTAAGTGGGGAAATGCAAATGTTGGAAGCCTTACCCCTCATGCAAAAGGCCGCTTCTCATCCTGAGCTAAAAGCAGCATTTGAAAAGCATTTACAGGAAACTAAACAGCAGGTTAAGCGGTTAGAAATTGCTTTATCCTACTTAGACGCAGAAGCTAGTCATACTAACTTTTGCAAGGCGATGAAAGGTATGATTGCGGAGGGCGAAGAGATTATAAAAATTCACGCTCCCGACGATCTAAAAGATGCTGGCCTGATCGGTGCCGCCCAAAAAATCGAACACTATGAAATTGCTGGTTACGGAACGGCAAAAGCCCATGCGGCATGGTTGAGTTTAGACGAGGTAGTAAACCTTTTGGATGAGACCTTGCAAGAAGAGGCCAGTACCGACAAAAAACTGACCAAGCTTGCTGAGGGTTCCATGTTTACTTCAGGGATAAATAAGCAGGCCTCCAAATAATCAATCAAGAGGTTATTCCGAAAGCATGCTTAGCATGCTTTCGGAAGTACGCCATGCTAGGCGCGGAAAAACGCTTTGAAAAATACCGGCTTTTAATATCTCTGTAAGGCCTTAACTAACGATAAAAAGATTATTTAAAAATCACAAATTTAAAGGATAAAGAAAGGTAGATGTACCGCTGTAGTCATTAGCGCTCTTAAAATTTTTTTAAGGAGTAACTTCAGTTTCATATCTCGGGATTATCCTTAATTTCTCCGCCTCTAACTTTATACCTTCCCTTTAGAAAATTTAAGGCCTTTAAACTTAGGGCTCATTCTTTGATTTTACAGCCTTAATTTAAACGGCTATACAAAAATTAAGAGAGAGGAGGGGGATAAAAAGCAAAAGTCCACAGAAAAAGGCTTTGTTGAAATCAATGAGCTCTAGCTTCTTAATTTTAATGATGATTAATTAAAAATAAACTCGGGTAACTGGCCAAAAAAATTTAATCGTTAAGCGAGAATAGAATGATATTAAAAGCTTATCAGCAAAAAAAGACATTAAAAAAAGCTTCTATCCCTATGCCAGAGATGTCTGTAGACCCTTCTTGCTGCTTACCCATTTTTTGTATCCAAAAACATGCAGCTTCTCATTTACATTATGATTTTAGAATCGAATGTCAAGGCGTGCTTATAAGCTGGGCTATCCCCAAGGGTCCTTCCCTTAATCCTTACAATAAACGCTTAGCCATTCGTGTAGAAGACCATCCCTTAGCTTATCGTCATTTTGAAGGAGTTATTCCTCGAGGGAATTATGGAGCAGGAGAAGTGGTTCTTTGGGATGAAGGAATCTACACTTTAGCGGGATTGAAGGCTAAGAAGGATATTGAGAATGCTTGCTTAAAAGGTTTAGAAAAGGGCCACTTAGAGATAGAGTTGCATGGCCATAAATTAAAAGGCGGTTTTGTCTTGCAGCAATGGAAAAAAGAAAAAGATAAAAATTGGTTATTGATTAAACGTAAAGATCAATATGTGGATTTAAAAATAGATGTGTTAGAGCAGACTCAATCGGTGCGCACTTGCTTTCCTAACACCTTTTAAATAAGCTTTTTTATTAACGAATGATTACAGTAAGAACAGTGAAGAGAGCAATGATTAGGGAGATCTTGATTAAAGAGTAAGCAATAGCTGGATAAATGCACAAGATAAGACGTAAAACATACAACGATCTTCTAAGAAATTGCTTCCTTTTGCAGCTTAACCCAAATTTTGGTAACAGAAAGCGGTCTTATTTGCGTTAGCGATGATAAAGAACGACCCTATTATCGAAAAATAAATAATTCGAGAATAACAAACAATCTTATTCCCAAGGGTGATTATAAAGCTCTTTGTTATTAGCGAATACTGACATTTTCGATAATAAGTGCTAGTGTATCCCTATAGCCACCGAGGAATGAATGGACATACTACAATCACCTGCCGGACAAATTATAAAATCTTTAAAGTGGATATAAAGCTTTTGTACCAACTCCACTATCACCCCCATTCAAGTGGAACACCCAAATAGTAAGTGCTTTGTCACGAGCGGATTTTTTATTAGGTAAATTGGCTCGAGAAGGAGGCAAATTGCCCAATCCTCATCTATTAATGCGACCCTTTATTACCCGTGAAGCTGTTCTTTCGAGCAAAATCGAAGGTACTCAAGCAACTATTGGAGAAATACTAGCAGCTAGCGTCGGGATTAGTGTGCAACGAAACCCTGATGATCTCCGGGAAGTGCAAAATTATATTGTAGCCCTCGATTACGGGATAAAACGATTAGGAGATCTTCCTCTGTCATTGAGGCTCATTAAAGAAATTCACCACCATTTAATGCAAGGTGTTAGAAGGTCACATGCAACCCCTGGAGAATTTAGGCGTAGCCAAAACTGGATAGGAACACCAGGTTGTACGCTCAATACGGCCAAATCCATTCCTCCTCCACCAGATCACTTGATGGATTGCTTAGGTGAATTTGAAAAATTTCTACATGAAAGGCAGCTTCCACCTTTAATTCATACTGCCCTAGGCCATTATCAATTTGAAGCCATTCATCCATTTTTGGATGGAAATGGACGCATGGGCCGGCTGCTAATTATATTATTGTTGATTGAGCAAAAAATGTTGCCAACACCGATCTTGTACTTAAGTGCCTTTTTTGAAGCTACACGTGATGAGTACTACAAGCAGCTTTATAACGTGAGTGCTAAAGGTACATGGCATGAATGGTTGATTTATTTTTTGAATGGCATCGCGGTACAAACTGAAGATGTGTTGTTGCGGGTAGAGAGAATCAATGACTTGTTGAATAAATGGAAAATGCAGGTGGCAAGAAGCACAGCTAATGTTCCTGTACTGATTGTAGAACACCTTGCAGTAAACCCCTATCTTATCACGAGCAGAATAGCAGAAGAACTTAAAATCGCTTATAGTACAGCCCAAAGGGGTATACAAAAGCTTGAGGAAGCGAAAATTATCAAACAGATCAACAGTACTAGACGCGATAAAATTTATTGTGCTACAGAAATATTGGCAATTCTTGAAGAAGCTACAAAAATTAATGCGGATTTTCAATGACCTCTTAGGTAAGCTAAGTCCAACTCTTGTTAAAGTTGCAAATGTCCGCGAAACTTCTTTAAATTTTTCCTCTCACTTTTTTTTCTAATTGTGTAATCCGACTCACTTTTATCGGATCTTTTTGGATCCTTATCTGGATGATGATGTAAATAAATTCTTTTATGTGCGTTTTTTATCTCTTTTCTGAAGCGTTTAGTTGTACTCCTAAGATTGCATAAGAGGATGCTTTACCCTTATCCTTTTACACATTATTAAAGAAATTCTAAAGTCCGTAGCTTAAATCCCCATAGAGAGAATTGTTGGATCTATTTATCAAGGATTAAACGGATGTTATGCTGGATTAATAAGGCAAAAGAGAGGTTTTAAGCTATCCTTATACGCTTTTGAGCCACTCTTTATGTAATCATATGCTTAATAAAAAGCTTGTTTTTACGGATAGAAGCAGCCTGGGAAAAGGCTAATTTCTTTTTTGGTTATGCAGATGCAATTTCTTTAAAAGGTATTATTTTCGAACTTGGAATTGAAAGATAAAAAGGCGATCATAGCACTGTGTGAGCTCTTTGATAAGCTTTATAATACTTGCTTGATCATTTCAAGGTCGGAAGAGGTAGGATTCGAACCCACGGACCCCGTGAAGGGCCTTCTGTTTTCAAGACAGACGCAATCGGCCACTCTGCCACTCTTCCTTAAAATCTGAAGGGTATCTTATAGCTGATAGAAAGTTATTTGTGCAAGTTAAATATTTGAAAATCAGCGATTCTAAATTTAAGTGGGGAGACACCTTTTTATGGAGAGGGATTTTATTAGATTCAAAAAAAAGCTGCTTTGCTAAAGAGGGGAGCCATCGATACCTGCTAGCAAGCTTTACCTTTTGATTTTAAAATTTTCTCTCGCTCTTATTTTTAACTTTGATTTTCTTAAACTACAATTAATCGCTTAAAGCATGGGTTTAAAAAAACTTTCCTCCTCATCTATTAGAGGTAATAACCAAGATAGGGCTGGCTTAAATCCTCTTTACTTTAAGGGGAAGAGATTTTAGTTAAATGGAGACCGTTTTTATCTCTTTAAAGTTGAAAATGCTGTTTTATTCCTTTGGAACACATTTTAATAAGTTTTCGCTTATCTTAAAGTTTCGCAGCTGAGGTAGTAGGCTACTTATTGAGGACGGAAGAAGGGTAAGGGGGTTATTGTCTAAGTAAAGCTCTTGTAGCTGAGGGAGCTGACCTATCTCTTCCGGAAGGCCCTCCAGGTGGTTGTCATTTAAATAGAGGATCTGTAGCTGAGTTAGTTTACCTAGGGAAATAGGAAGGCAGGTAAGTTGATTATTGTCTAAGTAGAGCTCTTCTAACTTAGAAAGTTGACCTATTTCTTCCGGCAGAGAAGTGAGCTGATTGTGGCTTAAATAAAGGGTGTATAGCTGAGAGAGACGACCTATTTCTGAAGGAAGGAGTGTGAGTTGGTTATTGTTTAAGCGAAGCCAGCGTAGTTGAGCAAGCTGACCGATTTTGGAAGAAAGGAAAGTAAGTTTGTTATTGCTTATATTTAAATCCTGTAGATTTGAGAGTTGCTCTATCTCAGGCGGAAGAAAGGCGAAATCATTTCTCTCCAAATCAAGCCATTGCAGCTGAGAGAGCTGACCTATTGATTGAGGAAGTGTGTTTAGCTGGTTGTCCATTAAATAAAGAGTGTGCAGCTGGGGCAGCTGTTCTAGCTTAATTGAAAGAGAAGTTAATTGATTGCTGTTTAGGCAAAGCCACTGTAGGCAAGAGAGCTGTGTTATCTCCGGTGGAAGAGAGGTAAGCTTGTTATCATTTAAGTTAAGCCATTTCAGGTGAGATAACTGTCCTAAACCAGCAGGAAGGGTGTTGAGACGATTGCTGCTTAAGTTAAGATTTTGGAGTTCAAATAGCTTGCTGATCTCGGCCGGGAGAGTGGTCAGTTGGTTTTCGCTTAAGTAAAGGATATGAAGCTGAGACAGCTGTCCTATGTCGGGAGGTAAATAGGTCAATCCACTGAGATTTAAATCTAAATGCTTAATATTTTTTTTATGATTTTTAATCCATCTTCTAAAAAGCTCTGCTTTTTCTTCTAGAGGTAACTGCTTGACTTTTTCTTGGTTTAAGAATTCCTCTCCACCAGGGATTTCTTTCCAAATTAAAAGACGATTAATATTTAAGAGATAAGAAAAATAATTACTTAAAGTGAAAGCTTTTTTTTCTTCAGTTTTCTCTTTAAACTCGAAAGGGGAGAGAGAGGCAGCTAAGATAAAAACTTGATGAAAAATTGTGCTTACCTTTTTTACTACAGGAAGATTTTCTTCTATTTGGTAAAGCTTATTGAGAATACAAGTGGGGATGCTATCATATCTTGAACTTGAAGGAAAATGAAGCTTAATTATTCCTTGGTATAAAGAAGGCATGACTTCAGTCGTTAAAAGATGTTGCCAGCGTCTACAAACACTAAACAAAGAGGGTGTAGCACAATGCCCTAAAATAGGAATTAGTACTTCATTAGGAAGCCTTTCAATCGGGCTAGAAAAGATTGGATTCATGGCATCCTGTCTTTAAGGTTATCTGTAGATCTTTAACTTTTTTATAGTGGTCTCCTAGGCTATTTGATGTTCCTTCTCATCTTCTCTTTTAGACACTAAAAAGTGAATCATAAAATAGCTTCCAAGTGAGCCTATGAGAAGCATAAGTTTTAGTAAAATCGCTTGTGAAGATTTGCTAAAATCGACTTTATAGATCTGTGAAATTATAAATGCTTTTATATTTATCGTACAAATACTCAATATAAGCCTTCTCGTTAAACTCTTTTTTTGTTACAAGCTTTAGCAACTTCTTGCTATCATATTGCCTGCCATAACGATGAACATGCAAATTAAGCCATTCTTTTATAAATAGTAAGTCTCCTTTAGACACCTGTTCTTGCCAATCAGGATGTTGTTTTTCAAAAGCGGAAAAAAGATGAGAGGCAAATAGATTACCTAAGGTATAGGTAGGGAAATAGCCGAAAGAACCTGTTGACCAATGAATATCTTGAAGGCATCCTTCGGCAGGATTGGAGGGCGTTAAATTCAAGAGCTCTTGCATCTTAGCATTCCATGCCTCAGGTATTTCATCGACTGATAAAGAGCCTTCAATGAGTGCTTTTTCTAGCTCAAAGCGCAAAATGATATGTAAGCTATAGGTAACTTCATCAGCTTCCACACGAATCAATGAGGGTTCCACCTTATTAATTGCTTTATAAAATGAAGCTATTGGAATTTTTTCTAATTGGTGAGGAAAATTTTTTTGTAATAAAGGAAAGAAATGCTTCCAAAAAGCTTTGCTTTGTCCAATGCGAGTTTCCCACCATCTCGATTGGCTTTCATGTAACCCTAAAGAAACAGCTTCTCCTAACGGGCTTCCATAATGTTCTGGAAGCAATCCCATTTCATATAATCCATGACCCGCTTCGTGCATAATAGCCGAAATGCTGCTCATTAATGAATGAGGGTGAAGGCGAGTGGTGATCCGACTATCAGTAGGATGGCTGGCAGAAGAGAAGGGATGAGAGGATATATCAAGCCGCCCTCTAGTCTGATCATAGCCTATAGCGTTCATCAACTGCTGTCCAAATTCTAGCTGTTTTTTGGGATCAAAGTTTCCAAATAGAAAACTATTGTCTATCTTTTTAGAAGAGCTGATTTTTTTTAAAAGATTTGTGATGGGGGGCTGTAAATTTGCAAAGAGAGTGGAAACTTCCGCGGTAGAAGTGTGAGGTTCGTAAAGGTCTAGTAAGGCATCATAAGGGTGATCTTGATAGCCTAGTAAATCTGCTTTTTTGCGATTCATGTAAATGATTTTTTCTAAATAGGGGGCTAAAATAGAAAAATTGTTTTGCTGTTTAGCGGTACGCCAGGCCATGATGGCTTGAGACGTAGTAGCAGTAAACTCTTCTACAAAATTGGCACTAAGACATTTTTCTTGTTGGTAGTCTCTTCTCCAAACTTGCAAAGCAGCTTTTTGCTGAGCACTTAATCCTTTAGCAATTATTTTACCTGTATTGAGCTCGATAAGCTTTGCAAGAGATTTGGCAAATGCAGGAGAGGTCTTGGACTTGTGAATAATTCCTGCCAGCACTTTTAGCTGCTCAGAGCGAATAGCGGAGGCGGCGTGAGGCATATAAGTCTCTTGATCCCAGTCTAATATAGACGTTATTCCACTTAAAATTCGACTATAATGGGATTTTTCATGCAAGGCTTCATAATCTTTTTGTGCTTGAGCAGATGTCATAGTTCCTACTTTGAATTCTTTAAAGGTTTGACTTTAGCATGCAAGAGGCTTTTTTTGCTAACGACATTGGAAAATCCATAGCGGAAAAAGCGAGCTCTAATAATAAAAATTTTTTTTGCTTGTTGAAGAGTACCTTCAGTAAAACCTTACCTGCTTAAAAAGTAGAGTTGGTTTTAGTAAAGTACTGAGTAACTTGGATCTAAAGTTAACTTATCTCCTATACGGGCTCAATGGCTTTATAGTAAGCTAAAGGCTATCTCTCTTTTATGTTTTTCTAAACAGCTATGCATGTCTTTAACATATTAAGTAATAAAGAAACAAGCCCTGGCAGCTACAAATTAAAATGCTGTTTTATTTCCTCCGAAATATCCTGAAGTAGATTTTCATCCAAATTAAGAGCTAACCATTTAGATAACCGCGTGATCTCTATAGGAAGGGAGGTTAGCTGATTGTGTTCTAAGTTAAGGTCTTCTAGCTGGAATATTTGCCCTATTTCTGCAGGAAGAGTAGTAAGCTGGTTGTTATTTAAGGAAAGCGTTCGCAGCTGAGAAAGCTGCCCTATTTCTATAGGAAGGGCAGTGAGCTGGTTATAATTTAGCTCTAGGTATTCCAATGAAAATAACTCTCCTAGGGTGGGGGAAAGGGAGGTAAGTTGGTTATTGTTTAAGTAGAGTATTTGCAGGTGAGAAAGTTGCCCTATCTCTACGGGAAGGGTGGTAAGCTGGTTGTTATTTAAAGAAAGCGTTCGCAGCTGAGAAGAGTGGCTAATTTCTAAAGGAAGAGAAGTTAGCTGGTTTCTGTTTAAATAAATGCTTTTTAACTGATGCAGGTCTCCTATTTCTGTAGGAAGAGTGGTCAGTTGGTTATTATTCACGGAAAGCGTTTGCAGCTGAGAAAGTTGCTCTATCTTTGCAGGAAGGAAAGTTAGCTGATTTCTGTCTAAGCATAGCGTTTGCAGGTGTGATAACTGCCTTATCTCTGCTGGTAGGGAGGTAAGGTGGTTGTCATTTAAGTAAAGCTCTTCAAGTTCGACAAATTCTCCTATCTCAGCAGGTAGAGTAGTAAGCTGGTTACTATTTAAGTAAAGGCTTCTTAGCTGAATCAGATGCCCTATTTCTTTAGGAAGGGAGGTAAGTTGGTTGTTATTTAAGTAAAGCTTTTGTAACTGACTTAATCTTCCTATTGCGCTGGGAAAAGTGAGGATCTGATTGTTGGTTAAGTCAAGGCTCCATAGCTGAGAAAGTTGTCCTATTTCGGCAGGAAGAGTGGTGAGCTGGTTGTTGCTTAAGCCAAGGAGTTGCAGTTGTGTTAGCTGACCTATCTTTGCAGGGATTATGGTAAGCTGGTTGTTGCTTAAGTCGAGCTCCTGTAGCTGAGGCAACAGTCCTATCTCAGCAGGAAGAAAGGTAAGCTGGTTATTCTGTAGGAAAAGATACTGCAGCTTGGATAGCTGTCCTATTTCTAAAGGTAAGAAAGTTAAGCCACTTCTTTCTAGATTTAATAGAGTAATATTTTTGCTATACCTTTCAATCCATTCTCTAAAAAGCTCTCCTTTTTTTGCTAAAGGCAAATGTTTAATTTTCTCTTGGTTTAAGTATTCCATTCCTCCTTCAAGTCTTTTCCATATTAAGAGGCGATTAACATTTATGAGATAAGAGAAGTAATTAGCCAAAGTAAAATGTTGCTTTTTCTCTGTTATTCCTTTGAAATCTAAAGGAGAAAGAGTGCTAACCTGAGTAAAGAGCTTTTTAAAGATTTTATTTATCTTTTCTAGCTTAGAGAGCTTAGTTTCTAGTTTATAAAGTTTATCTAAAATACGAGCTTGTTCAATAGCATTCCCTTCAGGAAAATGAATTTTACCTATTTGCTTATAAAGAGAGGGCATTACCTCGGTAGCTAGTAGATGATGCCATTTTATGCAAACGCTAGCTAAAGAAGGGCTAGCGCAACCCCTTAAAATAAGGGTGAGTATTTCATTAGGCAGGTGTTCAAGAGCAGTGGAGCTAGGGCTCATTTTATTACTTCTTTAAATTGTAGGCAATTTTAGTGGTGGCATTTTATAGGAAAGAATAAAGTCTTAAGTGGTTCTGAAGATATTTATTTTAAAAGAGGAAATTTTTTCTTAAATTTCTCTGGGTTTTTAAAGAGGGGCCCGGCCAAGTTTAAAATATTTTCAAGAAGAAGAGCTCGAAAGATAAGGATAAGTTCTCTTCATACATTTTTCTTTCATTAAATATCCAACCTTTGGTTTATACGCTTTTGAGCTACTCCTCATGTACTCCTATACTTCATAAAATCCCTTTCATTAAGCAGAGAGACATCTTTTAGAGGGTTGGGTATGCAGGCTAAGTTTTTTAAAAGCATATTATTAATAATCAAGACAAGCTCTTTTATAAAAATCTTTTTTATCTTTAAGTAATTAGCTTTTAAAGTCTTTTTATTAATGCACATGCTTTCGATCTTTTAAGAAACCTTTGCAGGCTCAATCTTTTCTTGTTTAGCTAGACGATCGACAATTGTAGTAATTATTTCTTTAGTTACTTCCCCTTCAATTTGATGCTTAGCGACAAAATTAGAAAGATGCCGATCAAGTTGCGGAAGTAAAAAATAGGCATTAAAAAGGTATAATTTTTCTAAAATTTTAGGAGTTTTTTCTCCTTTGGTGGCTTGATCTACTAGGACTTCGCTCGTATTATAAAACCATTTTTCATGCCACTCTTGTTGTTTTTTTAGATCTAAAAAAGTCTGAAAAGCTTTCTGTTTTAACTCTATCTTTTTAAGGCATGTTTCAATTTTTCTTTCAATTGTTTGCAAATCAAGAGAGATTTTACGAAGATGAGGAGATTGTAAAGAAAGTCCATGCAATTTTTTTTGAGAAAGTTTAGAAGCTAAATCTTCTTTTTTAGCCATTAGCTGGTTTAATTTATCTTTAAAGCTACCCCCTTCTTGTAAAGAGCGCACAGTTTTTATGCCTTCGGATAGCACGAAAATCGATTTGTCAGGTTGATGGCGTTTAACAATCTTAGAGCTCGTTTGTTCATAGATATGATTTAAAACCTTTTTAGAAATTCTGATATCTTTAGCCTCTTGGCGGTTCATATGTCTTAGAATAGTGCGGGTCTGCTCTAATGAAGCTTCCTGAATAGGTATTTTCTTAAAACGTCTGTCTAAAGTTGTCGTTTCAATTTTTGCTTCATATTCTTCAGGGGTAGTAATTCCAACTACATAAAATAAACTGTCGGGGGAAGTGTCTATCACGCTATTAAAGCGCTGGCCTGAAATATCACTTAAGTTATGAGCTTCTTCAAACACAAGAATGATATCTTTTCTATGTTCTCCAATCTTGTCTATAAGCTGCTTCAGCGGAGATTTAAAATCGAATAGATTTCCATTGCGAGCTAATTCACCACTATTTACGTAAAAAAGTTTTTTATTTTTAAGAACGGGAGGAACTTCTCCAGTAGCTAACCGCCAGCCTAAGCCTTTCATAAGCTCGGTTTTTCCAATCCCTGATTTACCAATAAGCAATGGATGTTTACGGCCTGTTTCATTGTTGCAGGCTAAAGCTTGAATGATTTCATCCAGTTCTTGCTCTCTGCCATAGATAGGTTTGATAAAGCCATTTTTAATTTGTTGAGTTAAATTTATGCAATAGGGAAGCTGATTGGGACATCTATTTAGCCATCGTTTAAAAAAGAGACTGGCAATTCCACTTGCTACCGTGCCCCCGGCAATAACTGCTACAGAGATAAAGGGATTAACGATTAGATGAAGAACAAATTTGATAATATGAAGAGGAATTTCAAGAAGCCTCCAGTAAATATCCAACATATATTTGGTTTCAAAATAGGTGTTGGGTTCTTTGCCTAATTCTAATAAATTAAAAGCGACAATGAGTGTACGAACAAGATTATTAAAGATTCTAAAAAGAAAAAATTGTTTAGAGGTATGCAGGAGTTTCATACGTGCTTCCTCCCCCTCATATTTTTTGATAATTTGCCTAACCGTATCCACACGTTTAGCTATTAGATGAGTATCCAAGGCATTTTGATCTATTAGAGGAATCTCTTCTCCTTCACATGATGTTAACGAGATTAAAGAGCGCAAGTGCTTAAGAGACATCCATTGAATGCATTGATTCCCTCGAAAACGTTGACCTTTCTCAAAATCTGTTTTCAATGCTTTTTCTAAAAGCAATTTTCTTTCTAGATCAGACATGTTTTTTATAATGATTCTTAGCTTTTTTTCTAGCCTAAATAAATGCTTAGAATCCACGGCTTCTAAAAAAAGAGAAACCTTTTGGCTGCTCTCTTTTATTATATCTGTTCGTTTTGCAAGAGCGTTGATGGCTTTTATCAAAGGAGTTTCTTCTCTACTTACCCTCTTCAATAGCTTTTTGCCTAGGGAACACCAAAAAGGTTGCTGGGCTTGAGGAGTGGGAAAGCGTTTTTCAATAGCGGGAGGATTCGAACCTAAAGAAGAAAAGGGAGTAGAAGGGGCAGCGGTGAAAGAGCTGATGGCTACCTTCATAATAAGGTCCTTGGTTTTGAAAATTAGGGAGTTAGTTTAGCATAACTTCTCTCGAATTACAAATAGTTAAGCTAAGAGAGATAAGTTTCTTATTTCTATCAGGTTAGCTTTCTAGTGAGTTTGCTATTTTACGCGAAAAAGCTTAATATTTGTAGAGGTAAGATCATAGCCAAGCTTACTTTGCTGAATAGATAAGTGCTATAAATGGATGTATAAAATATTATTTTGCTAGCCTGCTGCTAGCCAAAGCGTAGCCTAAAAAGAGCAAAAGAGTGATTGCTATCTCCTACTGTAATGGTAAAAATTATGATTCTAGGCTATACAACCCCTTCCGCATTAAAATCGCTCGACCCACGCGAGTGTTTACAAATCCAAGGCTATCCTGGCACGCGTTAAAAAAGCTACTGCCCAACATTTATAACTAAAAAATTCTCATCTAAAATTGTTATAAAAATAGAGGTACAAGCTTGGCGCCATGCTTTAACTTAATTGCCGACATCTATCATTAGGAATTAAAAAGATGGGCGTTGAAGCAGAATTATTATAAAATTAACATGGCATCGCCATACGAAAGAAAACGGTAACGCTCTTTAATAGCCTTATTATAAGCTTCTTTGATTAACTCCGGTGAAGCAAAAGCACTGACTAGCATAAGTAGACTTGAACCTGGCTGATGAAAGTTGGTTAAGAGATGTTGTACATATTTAAATTGATAGCCCGGATGAATAAAGATGTTGGTGTTATATTTCCCTCCCCTTATCATGCCAGAAGGGGAGGATGCTGCCTCTAGAGCACGGCAAGAAGTGGTACCTACGCAGAGTTGTCGCTTGTTGATAGGTCTTTTATTAAGGCGCTCGGCTGT
Organism: Neochlamydia sp. AcF65; assembly: GCF_018342435.1. NCBI lineage: Bacteria > Pseudomonadati > Chlamydiota > Chlamydiia > Parachlamydiales > Parachlamydiaceae > Neochlamydia > Neochlamydia sp. AcF65. Next base: position 47,306 of record NZ_JAEMUE010000033.1, on the reverse strand, counting down.
CTCTTGACTAATTTCAAAGGATTCATCATGCATTTGATGTTCACGTATATCCTCTACCTTAACGGGCAGAAAAGTCCCTAAACCAATATGCAATGTAAGCTTATCTACCTGAACGCTTTTTTTTTCGAGTTTTTGTAGCAACTTATCCGTAAAGTGCAAGCCTGCGGTAGGTGCAGCTACAGAGCCAGGATGTTGCGCATAGACAGTTTGATAGCGCTCCTTATCTAGTTCAGGAATAGCTGCGCGACGCATATAAGGAGGGAGAGGGATATGACCAAATTTTTCTAAAGCTTGTGTAATATCTCCTTCATAATCGAAATTGACCACACGCTTGCCATCGGCTAAAACGTCTATAATTTTGCAGGAAAAACCTTCTTTAAAGGTCACATAGCTTCCCTTGCCTAGTTTTTTACCCGGTTTTACTAAAGCTTCCCAATCGCCTGTTGGAAGCCTTTTGATCAAAAATATCTCTGCTTTACCTCCCGTAGAACGTGAACCGATAAGGCGAGAGGGAAGAACTTTGGTATTATTGAATACTAGGCTATCTCCTTTGCCTAAAAAGTCAGCCAATTCATGAAAAACCATTTCATACATATTTCCTGAAGAGCGGTCGACTACAAGTAGGCGTGTAGTATCACGAGGCTCGCACGGGTATTGAGCGATCAACTCTTCAGGTAAATCATATAGATAATTATTTAGTGAATGCCAATCTTTCATAAAAGGTTAGAGATATAAAGTCCTTAAAGGTGACAGGGAATCGAGCAAGAAACCATTATAGGGGGCCAGAAAATTTAAAGGTGGTGTTAGGAATGAAAATCTGTTGAGAAAGATCCATCTCATTTAACTCAGCCTTAAAGTGCCTCTTAAGCGCAGGCTTTCTTTATCTTTACTTTTTTTAGTTTGGCTTTCTATCTCTATCTCTGTCTAGCTTCTATAGGCAAGGTTATTGAATTAGCTTTACTATGTTAATTAATTCGCGATTAAATCTACTTGTGCACCAGGGAAAGCTTTCCTAAGAATTTGAGCGGCATGTTCACCTTGATGGGCAAGCATGGCAGCTTGATCTAAAGAAATTTTAGAATGGATAACTTGTGCATCTGCTCCATCTATTGCTTCTATACTATCCCACTTAGCCATCAACGGATTTGAAGAAAAAGTCATCACCATATGGTGAGTGGCTTTAACCGCTTGCTCGATAAGCTTAGAAGGGGGAGAAAGGGCATATCCCTGATAGCCTATTTGTCTGGCTTCAACGTCCCAGTAATGACTAGGAGCTTTTTGCTTTAGATAATAGGCATTTGTGCGTGCCGCAATGGCCACTGCAGCTAAAGCTTCTCCTGGCAGCGGTGCTTGCAGCCTTGCTGCTAGGACTGTTTTGACATATTCATCAAAAGGAATTTCATTAACAATACTAATTGTACCTCCGATGTCATAGATGTAAATACGTCCTTTATATTCAATGCCGTCGACTATTATAGTAGTAGCTTTGTCATCAGGCAGAATCATGAGCTGGTAAAGGCCTGGAAACTCTTCCTGCCATTTTAAGCCTTCGCTTAAAGGTTGAATATATTTTTTTTTACCGATAAAGCGTGTGCTTATATGCTTATTGGCATGAGGATCGTAAATTTTGTATTTACCTTTGACCTCCAACATAGCCCCTGGTTTATTATGCATAATTAAAATTTTTAAAGTATCATTGGCTGCCGGCAAGGGTTTGTTAAAAAAGGTAGATAAAGAATCTGCTATGCCTGCATACGCTGCATTGGACAGTAGAATGAGACTCAAGAAAGCGATGAACATTTTTTTGATCATAGTCGTTCTCCTAATTATTGATCGTTAATTTTAAATGCTGATAGGCAAGAGGTGTGACTTCACGACCGCGCGGAGTTCTTTTAATAAAACCTTGCATGATAAGGTAGGGCTCGTACACTTCTTCAATCGTATGGGCTTCTTCTCCAATAGCAACAGCAATAGTATTGAGTCCCACCGGGCCACCCTTATAATGGTGAATCATCGTTTCTAAAATCTTAATATCCATTTCATCTAAACCTTTATGATCGATGGAAAGCATTTCTAAAGCTTTTGAAACAACTTCTGGGTTAATTTTATTACCTGCACGGATCTGGGCATAATCACGCACCCAGCGCAAAAGATTATTGGCAATTCGTGGAGTCCCGCGTGCACGGCGGGCAATTTCTAAAGCCGCTTCAGGGGCGATATTTAAATTTAAAATGCGCCCTGTACGCATGATGATTTGCACCAGAATCTCGGGAGGATAAAGTTCCAAGCGACAATTAAGCGCAAAACGAGATCTTAAAGGGCTAGAAAGCAGTCCTGAACGGGTCGTTGCACCTGCTAAGGTGAATTTGCTTAATTTAACTTGAACGCTACGCGCATTGGGGCCACTGTCGATCATAAGATCGAGCACAAAATCCTCCATAGCAGGATAAAGATATTCTTCGATGGTACGGTTGAGGCGATGAATTTCATCGATAAAGAGAATGTCGCCATCTTTGAGGTTAGTGAGCAAGCCAGCAAGATCGCCAGGCTTCTCAATGACTGGGCCTGAGGTTATCACTATATTAGTGCCCATGACCTTAGCAAGAATATTAGCAAGTGTTGTTTTTCCTAAACCTGGGGGGCCAGAAAAGAGGCAATGCCCTAATGCTTCTTTACGTTGCTTGGCAGCTTCTATAAGAACTGTTAGTCGTTCACGTAACTGATCTTGGCCGATAAAATCAGCCAAGGATTGAGGGCGTAAGGGGACTTCAAAAGTAACATCTTCTTGACCTAGAGTAGATTCAATGTAATTTTTTGATTCCATAATTAATCTTTAGGAAAAGAACCCTAAGGCGTTTAGGAAAACAAATATTATTAAGATAGGAGACATTATTTTAAAGCAAAACCTAAAATAATGCAATAGCCAAGGATGATTGTCAAAAAAATGAGAAGAGCCTAGTTTTAAACTATTTAAGCTATGAGTAGTGCCCCATACCCATCCTACGAGGATGATGGCTAAAAAGCCTCCTACCGGAATAAGGATAGCGTTAGCAACAAAATCAGTAAGAGCAAGAAAAGTCATTCCCTGCCAGCGTACATCAGCCAGGATGCTGCTTGAAAGAGCACTCGGAATACCTACAAGGAAAGCACCCAAGCCACAAATTAATACGGCTTGACGACGTTTCCACCCCCATTCGTCCATTAAATATGCGATTGTAGGCTCCATTGCAGATATTTCTGAAGTCGTTGCTGCTAAAACTACGAGTAAAAAGAACATGCTTGCTAGGAAATGCCCACCAGGAAGGTGGCTGAATACCCACGGGAGGGTATGGAAAATAAGCCCCGAGCCTTGATCAGGCTTTAAATCTACGGAAAAAACAATCGTGAAGACAGCTACTGCAGAAAGCAAAGAGACGAGTGTATCCATAATCACTACAGGATAGCTGCTTTTTACTAAATTTTCATCAGGCTTTAAATAACTACCATAGGTTACTATAGTGCCTTGCCCTATGCTAAGGGTAAAAAATGACTGACCTAGCGCGGCTAAGATTGCAGTGGGAGTGAGAAGACTCCAATTGGGTTTAAGTAAAAATTCTAGCCCTAGCTGAGCATTTGGCATCTTTAAACCTGTGCCTACTAAATAGAGTAGAACTAAAAATAGTAAAGGCATCATAATCTTGTTGCCTCGTTCAATGCCGTTACGCACTCCAAGATATAAAATTCCAATACAGATAAGAAGAAAACAAAAATGAAAGCTTAGCCCCCATAGTGGGTTATTCATAAGGCTACGATGATGATCAGCCACTTGAGTAGCCGAGGTAAAATTCGAAAGATTTCCTTGGACTGCCTCAACTAGGTATCCCAGCACCCATCCAGCGACTGCACTATAAAAAGAACTAACAATAAATCCTGTAAGAATGGTTAGCTTTCCTGCCCAAGACCATGCTAATTTGCCTCCTAAAAGGCGGAAAGCTCCGCTAGGACTTGTTTGCGCTGTTCGACCGATTAACATCTCTGCCATAAAGACGGGAAATCCAATCAGAAATAAGCACAATAAGTAAACGATAATAAAAGCAGAGCCTCCATATTGGCCTACAATGTAAGGAAAGCGCCAAATGTTAGCGAGTCCAACCGCTGATCCTGCCACGGCAAAGATAAAGCCTAGGCGCGAACCCCATAAAGGTCTTGTCATTCAGTATTCCTGTTTGTTAACCGGCATTGATCATCTATTCAGCCTGGCAATTTGGCCGCTTATAATCTAAAAGGCGCGGTATATTTTTTTAGGGTTGCCAAAAGTGTAGCGAAGTCTTTAAATATTTGCATTATAAAATCTATTCGCTAGCTGATAAGCTCAAAATGGAGGGGATATAATAAACTATTCTAAGAGATTGGCAAGCTAAGGTTAACTTTAGATATTAAAAATTTTTTTCCTTTATAGACACTTTAAGCTTTTTATTGTTTTGTTTGCCATTTTCTAATGATAGAAGGGGTAGTTCTAAAAGCTGCAGTAAAAAGAATCACTGAATAAGTTAAAAAAAATTGCTTTAATTGGACGTTGGATGATACAATCGGAATTTATGACGTTTTTGTTTTTAATTAAAATGTAATACCAAACATCAAACCGGTTAATTTAGGGCAGGTTTTTGTTTTGGCATATTTTTCAAGGAGAAAACTGATGACAAGTTTTAATAGTGAAGTATCGAGGACGAAGGCTTTAAATGCAGTTAAAAGCGAAGATTCCAAAGAGACGACAGAAATGGAACTAGAACAGCTCGTGTTTCTTCTACTCACCGAGCGGCTTAATCAACTCCAGCAAAAAAGCAATGATGAATTTCAAGAATTGAAAAAACGTCAGGAAGAAGTAGTGCAGATGCATAAGGTGTTAAAGCTGATTAACAGCCATACCACTGATCGCAGTGAATTATCTTTTGATACCTCGCATGATTTAACTCAGCATTTGAAAGACGCTAAAGAAAAATTAGGGATTGATATTCAGGAAGGCTCTATTAAAAACGGTAAAATGATCTATACGAAAGATCAACGCGATAGGTTAATTGATAATATTCGTATGACCATTGACGATTATAATACTAAAAATGATATGCAAATGCAGACTGTCAATCGACTAATTAATGAGCGTTATGAGTCTTATCAAATGGCTCGCGCTATTTTAAAACCTATCCATGATGATAAAATGAGCAAAGCTCGTGCTATCGTAGGCCGTTAATTGAGGAGGATCATATGCTGTTAGATAAACTTAACTCAAGTTCAGAAAGGAGTTGGGAATTAAATACAAATGCCGAAACGCATGGCAACAGCTATTGGAAAAAGCAAGGTTCTGCACCTGCTGATGTCCAGCCTTCTCTGTATGCAAGTTCGATTACTTCTTTAAAACCTATTGAAGCTACTAATCAAGCTGTGCAAAACGAGCAACTTCACGGGGAAAAAAATAAAAAAGCCCTCTCCTGGATGGAGAATTTGCGAAATACTTTAATGGGTTATCTAGGAGCTCCGCAAAAAAAGGCTTTTGTGCCTGCCTTAGAAGCCCAACAAAAAATGAAGATTTCACTTGAGTCGACTACCCAAGCTTGTGCACTTGAGGAATTTAAAAATAGATCATCTGCTATTCATAAGCAACCTGAAACGATTAAAATAGAAGCTTTAGGAAAACAAAAGAAAGGCTTTTTATACCAGCTAGGTGATTGGATTAAAGAAAAATGGAGCTTTTTTAGCGGAAGCTCAAAAGGCAGTAAGCCTGCTGAAAAAATAATGGAGCGAGAGTATTCTTCACCAGCTAAGCCGCTGGCACGTCCTTCTTTTAAAGAGATCGATGAAGATTTTAAATATGTAGATATCACCGTTATGGATCCTTTAAAAGCTATGCTAGCCATATTAGTTAAGCAAGGGGAGTTACGCCAAGAGCAGGCTACGCTAATCAATCAGCAAATTCTTCACAGGCAGCAAGACTTAAAAGCGCTGCACGCCGAGCGTATGCAAATTCAAGCTGAACTTGCTCTGATAGGTAAACGCTCTGGTGTTTTAGAAAAAGTCAGCGTAGGATTAACGGTCACGCAAGCCCTAGGGGGAATAGCCTCTGCTGCTATGGTAGTGGCAACTGCAGCTACAATAGCTACAGGTGGTGCTGCCGCGCCCCTTATGTTTGTAACGGGAGTTTTCAATGGCATGGCAGGAGCAGGCCAAGCATTTAATACTTGGTTAAAAGGTGACACTAAAGATAAACTAAATAAACTGCAAGGTGAGTTGTTAGCAAGGACATCCCAACGCGATGAATACCAATTTCAACTTAAAGTGGATGTTCAAGAGATTAAAAAAGCGCTAGTTTCTTTGATAAGCCATGCGGAAATGGGAAGTGGACTTCTTTCTGCCCAGTATGGTAAATAAATAATAATTTTTGAGGAGAATTGATTATGCGTGAAGATGCAATAAAAGAAAGCTATTCCTCTTGTGCGCCCCGTGGCCCATTAGGTGGAGAGTATCCGCTAGATTTTAAAGCTAGCGATGCCATTCAGACTACCGAGCGTTATTCTAGCTCAGTCGCATCTTGTAAAGATTTCCCCCTTCCTATTTACGCTGCTAAAGATCTTTTTATTGAATCGGAACAAGAAGCTAATCTAAAAATAGCTGAAATGCAAAAAGCCAAGCAAAAGGAAGCAATTTTAAAAAGAAATAAAAAAAGTTTTTGGCAACTTTTTAATAAAGAAACCTTAGTTAGCTGGAAAGACAAGGCCTTTAACCTTTTTGGAAAAAATAAACTAGCTAGCATTAAAAACGTGTCGATAACTGCCCCCTTGGCAATCGAGCCGACTAGTGAGCTAGCCCCAGTTAAAATTAACAAGAAAGAGGATATCGAAGCTCAACGTATTAAAGAAATTGAGGATATGCTTGTCGCTTATGAACTAGAGCTACAAAATGCTAATGGCGGCAATATGAAAGCCATGATGGAAATGATGTGCAAAATTTCCATTTTGTTAGGATCGCTTGGTCATCGTTATAACAAGAAAGAGATCGATGATTTATTTAAGCATCTAGAAGTAAATGTTAAAAAAAGAGTGAAAACATTTGAAGGCGGGCGTGCTTGGACCTATGTTTCAGTCTTTCTACAAGGAACAGGAGCAGCTCTTTCCTTTGCTCCTTTAGGTGGCCAGATGCTAGGTGACACTTCCATGCTCGGCAAAACTTTAACAAATTTAGGCCAAACTTCGCACGGAATAAGTGGATTTGGACATGCTATTAGCAAAATTGGGGACATTGAATCGGAGAAAAAAATGGCTGCTCGTACCGAGCATGATCATGAAGGGGAGAAGTTAAAACAAACTCGCCATGACCGTGATCGAAGCATAGAAAAAATCCATCAATCTAGTCAGCAATTATTTGCGATTATGAATGAGCTAGCGCGCACTCATACTGAATCAGTTAAGAGAGCTGCAGCTGTTTAATCTTGCTAACGGTGCTGGAAAGGCACCGTTTCTTGCTAATTTCTTTTTTATTCGTTTATCTTTTATTTACATGATGCTTGCACAGGTTAAATTAAGGAAACTCATAAAAAAACTTTTCCCTATTCAAGATAAAACTTAATCTAAGAAAATAAAACTTTTTCCAGCTCGTCAATTTTCTTTTATAGTTTTATTTAGCTACTACTTAAAAAATGTTTGATATAAATCGAGTTTTTTCGTAAAGAAAATTATTTATACCAACTTTTAAGGAGTAGCTATGTCAGTAGGTAACAATATTACATGTTTAGAAAAACGGATAGATTACGAAAGAATATATATTCCTCGCATTTGCGGTGCTGTCGGTAGTGAATTTATAAGGGTTATTCCTCTAGTGGGGGGAGTGTTGCATTACCTTAAATCTAGGCAGCTTCTTAGTAAGATTAAACGCTTAGATAAAAATGAGTTAACCGAAAAGAAAAAAATGAAATCTGCTATTCGGTTTCATAATTTAATGGCAGCCGCCCAGTTTGTGCCAGCCTTAGGTAGTGCTGTAGGTTTTGTAGAAGCAGCAATTTTTGCAGCTAGGGGTAAACCACGCAAAAATAAAAAGAAGCAGCTAGTTATAAATAACTTAGGTCTTAAAATCTCTGGCTCAGAGAATGGCGATTTGCTTGCTCTTGAACAAAAAGAGCTTGTAAGCACTAAACAAGCGAAAAAAAAGAAAAAGATTGATCTTAACAATGGCTCCTCATCTGCCGAGTCCCAAACCTCCTCTATTGAATCTGCAGAGCCATCTAAAGAGGCTAAAATAGAAGAAAAAAATAGCGTAGAGTATACGATCGTTATTATTCGTGAAAAAGCTCTTCACGAAAGGGTAAGAAAAATTGAAAAGGAGATGAAAAAGCAATTAGGCCGGGTAATGATCCATAAAATTACTCCAGATCAGTTAAATACAGATATTCCTGACCATATGCTAGCCTTTCATATTTACTTTAATGCGGGGCAGCCTGATTTTCCTAAGTTAAATAGACGCCAATCAGAGATAGCTGCAAAATGTAAAAATAATTGCGTCTTAGTCTCCTTAAATCGTCGAGATATTGCACAATATGCAAGTAAAATCATTCACTCAGGTTATATCAAAAAGGGAAAATTAAAAAAGAAATCGATTACTCAACTCTGCTTACAAAATCCTCTTCAAGAGAAATTGAAAAAATCTACCGTCAAAGCCCTTGGTAAAGAAATGTCAAAAGTTTTCAAAAAATATGTCAAAGTAAGAAAATAGCTGGCTTTAATGCCTTTAAGTTTTTTCCAAGTCCTTTATCATGCTTACATGGCATGATAAAGGACTTTTTTGTCTGTAATGAACAACCTTGCTTTGGCTTACGAATGCTTGCTAGGCCTGATTCATCAATCTTCCTCACTTAATTTATTAAATTTTTAGCTAGAGCTAGAAAAAAAATCTTGTTTAGTGAAACTCATTTAAGGAAAGAGTGATTTTGAACTTGCTTTTTCTTTCTCTCATACAGGAGGAAAAAACTTTTCATGCAATTGTACCTTCTATTGAGCAGAATGCTTTTTGCTCAATTAGCTTTTTTTAAAGATTAAAAAATGCATTTATTCTATCGTCTTAAGATAGATTAAACTCTAAGGTTACTATGAAAATAGCTACATGGCCAAACACAGGTGTTTTCATAGATAAGGCAGCAGACTATATACCTTTAATGAGTACTTTAACTAATTTATGGGATATTTTTCAGAAGTGTGTCTGTTTACCTTTTAAAAACAAGGAAAACATATCAAAAAGTCGCTATTATGCCCATCTTAACAAGAAAAGCTTTAGACGTTGCCTTATTTTATTGATCCCTATTTTAGGAAATATTTTCATTGGAATGGAAGACCTTACGCCTCGACCTTTCCATGATAAAAAGTTTATCCTTGCCTCGGTGCGCAAAAAAGGCCGTAAACTTTATTTTGCTAGCGAAGAGCTTAAAAATGATAAAGAGGTGGTCTTTGAAGCTGTTAGGCAGGATGGCTTAGCCCTTAAATATGCCTCTCAAGAGCTTAGAAACAATAGGGAAATCGTCCTTGCTGCTGTCCAACGCAATGGCCTGGCTCTTAAGTATGCTAGCCAGCAGCTAAAAAATGATCAGGAAATCGTTCTTGCTGCTGTTAAGAAAGATGGTTTAGCATTCGCAAGCGCTAGCAAAGAACTAAAGAAAGATCATGAAATTATGGTAGCTGCTGTAGAGCAAAATGGCTGGGCGCTTAAATATGCTAGCAAAGAGCTTAAAAGTAATAAGAGCCTCATACAGGCATTTGTTCGGAAAAATGGCTGGGTGCTAAAGTTTGCAAGCAGAAAACTCCAAAACGACAAGGCAGTGGTAAAGGCGGCAGTTTTGCAAGATGGCTGGGCGCTTGAGCATGCTAGCCATGAGCTTAAGAACGATAAAGAAATAGTTCTTCTTGCTGTTGAGCAAAATGGCTTGGCTCTTGAGTATGCTAGTCAAAAGCTTAAAAACGATAAAGAAGTGGTATTTGTGGCTGCGAAGAATAAGGGCATAGCGCTAAAATTTGCTAGCCAAAGGCTACAAAAAGATAAAGATTTTCTTCTTGCTACTCTTCAACAAAATGGCTTGATGCTAGAGTATCTCACTGAAGATTTTCAGAATGATAAGTGCCTAGTATTGGCAGCTGCTTTGCAGAATGGTATGGCGCTTAAGTATGCAAGCCAAGAACTCCAACACGATAAAGAGCTAATCCATGCTGTTGTACAAAAAAATGGATTAGCACTTGAGTTTGCCAGCGAAGAGCTGAAAAGCAATAGAGACATTATCTTGGCTGCCGCCATGCAAAATGGATTAGCACTTAAGTATGCTAGTCCAGATCTTCAAAATAATAAAGAATTAGTACTTGCCATCGTTCAAAAATTTGGCTGGGCTCTTCAATATGCTAGCTCAACTCTTAAGAATGATAAGGAAGTTGCCCTTGCTGCCGTTAAGCATTCTAGCCTATCTATTAAGTATGCTAGCCATAGGCTTCAAAAGGATATGGAACTTATCGAATTGTCTAGAAGCTAAATGATCATGAGCAATTAAATTTAAAAAATTTAACTTTTCTCTATTAATAAATGATGAGCCTAGTCAAGCCTAGGATAAGAGGAGCTTTCATTTTGTCGACTAATGTTGCTTGTTTTGAAGCTGTTATGGAGCAGACCTTGAGCTAATAGAGCCGATAGACTATAAAGTGTCCTTTTAAAGCAAGCCTCTATGAACATTTTCAATTTTTATACCTTTTTTTCCTAGTCGTTATTTATTCTTTATTGGTAAGCATAGCAAGACTATCTCGCTTGAGTAGAGAGGCAGGTATTGGAGATTTAAGCCTTATTAAAAAAATATGGAGAGATAAGAAGGTTTTTTGCTTTACTTGCAGTCTTTCAGCAGATTATAAAGCGGGGAAACAATAGGCTATAAATTTCTGGGTAAAGTAGAGCTGAAGAAAGGAAATTTAAAGATTAACCTAACATAACATTGAAATTTAGTTTAAAAAGAAAGTAATTAACTTGCACGTAGGCCTCTCTGGATCTAATTATTTAAACTCACTTAGATAAGAACTAAAAAGCTGAACGAAAATGAGCAAGTTGTATTTAATTTCCTAAAACACTATGATAGTACGTCTGTTAAATGATAGGTTCATTCTGTGTCTTTATTTCAAATAGCTTTAACTTTTTTTTTAGTTACTAATCCTATTGGAAATTCGCCAACTATTCTAGCGCTAGTTAAGGATTTTGAATTCGAGCATCAAAAAAAAATATTAATGCGTGAAGGCCTCATAGCTTTTTTTATTGCTCTATTCTTTCAGTATTTGGGTGAAATTTTTTTAGGTGTCCTTTTTGTACATGATTTTGCAGTTAGCATAACAGGAGGCATTTTGCTATTTTTGGTTGCATTACGGATGATCTTTTCCCCAGCGCCTTCCACTCAATCTGCAAATCAACAAAAGCAAGAGCCTTTTATTGTGCCTATCGCTACCCCTATATTGTCGGGACCTGGATTGATGGCGATCATCATGCTATTTTCCCGGCAAGAAGGGAATAATATAAAGATTACCCTAGCGCTTCTTTTAGCTTGGATCTTTGTAATCCTTATTATTGCAGTAGCTCCTTATTTACACAAGCTTTTAGGTAAAAGAGGATTGGTGGCTTTAGAGCAGCTAATGGGTATGCTCTTAGCTATGATGTCGGCAGGTATGGTACTTACGGGACTTAAATTATTTATAGAACACTATAAACATTCATAAGAAGTGAAAGATGATAGAAATTCCTTTGTTCACTATGACAATGATTCTTTTTTTGATCATGGATCCTATCGGCAATATTTCCACATTTTTACAGATGGTAGATGAGCTGCCATCTAAAAGAGTAAGATGGCTAGTGGCTAGAGAAATGCTGATTGCTCTCGCATTTATGCTCGTGTTTAATTTTTTAGGAGAATTTATACTTCACATTCTACAGTTGGATAATCCCACTGTTCAAATGGCCTCATCCATTATTTTATTTTTAACAGCGATTAAAATTTTATTTCCCGCTTCCAATAGTTTGCGGGCAAATTGGCCCAGAGGTGAACCCTTTGTCATACCATTAGCTGTTCCTCTAATTGCTGGACCTTCATTGCTAGCTACAATCCTTATGCTAGCTCATCTAGAGTCTAGTCAGCTCAAGATGCTAATTGCAATATTAATAGCTTGGATAATTTCCACGTTTGTTCTGCTATTCGCTCGTCAATTGCAGCGCGCTTTAGGATATAATGGATTAATGGCAGCAGAAAGGTTGACTGGAATGCTGCTCGTTATGCTAGCAGTACAAAGATGCTTAGAAGGAATCCAAGAATTTATAGCTCTTTTTTCTTAGAAGCACCGCGATAAGCCGAGAGGTTTAATGAAAAATATTAAGCTACAAATTGCTTATGATGGCACAAGCTATTTAGGATGGCAAAAGACCTCTTTAGGTCCCACTATTGAAGCTTCTTTAGAAAAAGTACTAGAAAGAATTCTTCAGCACCCAGTCACTTTACAAGCTGCTAGCCGTACGGATGCAGGCGTCCATGCTCATGGGCAAGTCATCAATTTTTTTACCACCCGAGAGCTTTTAAATTACGAAAGCTTTAAGATTAGCTTAAACCAGCTCTTACCCCCCTCGATTGCGGTCCTAGAGGCCCAAGAAGCGTCTCAAAATTTTCATCCTACTTTAGATTGTATTCAGAAAGAATACCATTATTTCATCTGCAAGGGGGCAGTGCAAATGCCTCATAATAGGCTTTACTCCTGGCACTGCCCTCGTTTGTCTAAGCTTGCTGAAATGAAAGCAGCTGCAAAATTATTGGTAGGAAAAAAAGATTTTTCCGCGTTTTGTAACTTTAAAAAGCATGTGCATTATGCTAGCTTTGTGCGCCAAGTGGATGGGATAGAGATCCAGGAAGTATTTCCAGATCGACTGCTATTTAAGGTAGTAGGCCAAAGCTTCTTGTATAAGATGGTCCGCAACATAGTAGGCACCCTTGCCTATATAGGCATGGGCAAAATGCTAGGATCACAGATACCTGCTATATTAGCAAATCATGATCGAAGGCTAGCTGGTATTACTGCCCCAGCTCATGGTCTTTGCCTCTACCAACTTAAATATTTGCCTGCATAGATACAAAAAGATAATCCTATTTTTTTCAAGCCGTGTCTCATGTTATACGCTTTCAAACTACTTCTTATGTGGCCCTATACTTTGTAAAATTGCTCTCATTCAATAGAGAGGCAATTTTTAAAAGGTTAGGTATGCAGACCTAGTTTTTTCAAAGCGTGTTATTATATTTAAAAAAATGAGTCTTTAGAGAGGGCTAAGTTGCTGAAGAGATAATCTCCTTTTGGAGTACAGTCTTATACTTGCATAAGTGCTGAATAAAAAAGGGGAAGGCTATTTATCTACTTAGAACTGCTTATCTATTTAAAATTATCTATTCTACTCTGTGCAAGCTTTATAGCTCAGCTTACCTAAGCAGGCTTTTTTTTGCAGACGTTTGGCTGCAATATGCAGGCTAAAAACTAAGAGGGCTCCACAGGCAGCAAGCCCTACGGCGAGCCACGTTTCATAAGCAATCCATGAAGGTAGGATTGGCTCAAGGGTCTCTAATTGAGCACCTTTTTCAAGATGGAGAGGTAAAAGAGCATAGCGATAGCTCCAAAAAGGCCAGACTGCTTTTATGGCGCCAATCATAGAGCCTGTTAAGGAAGCGATAGCTAAATCATGGTGCTTATCTAAAATCCAGCTAATAAAGCGTGAGAAAAAAAGAGCGCCTAAAAAAATACCTAATAATAAATTGGCTAAAATAAGAAAGGAGGGATAATCAAAATGCCCATTTTTTAAGCTACTAGAAAAATCTGCTAAAGCTCCTACCGCGCGGGTATACATGCCTAGAATAGATAAAAGATAGCTTCCTGATATTCCTGGGAGAAGCATCGCACACACAGCAAGGGCCCCGCAGAAGATAATCCAGGGGTCTAGGCTTTTACTCTTACTGTTGAAGAGAAAAGCTTCTAAGGGGCCCCAAGTGGCAAGCTTATAATTGTAGGCAAGCGTTGTAGGTGGAATCGCCCCTTTAGCTAGCATAGCGGAGAGCATTGAGGCAGGAACTGCTTTTAATGTGTGGGTAGAAAAATCATAATTGCGTAAAGGTTTATCAGAAACGACATTATCAATCTTGATATCATAAAGATTATCAGCAGTGGGTGAGGATGCCATGGAAGATGATTGAGTTAAACAAAAGGCTAAGCTAGCAGCGCTTGTAAATAAGAAGATTGATAACAGGGTCCAACGCTTGATTTGACTCATACATAGTAGGGTGGCAGCGATAATTAATCCAAAAAAAGTGGCATAGAGTAAGGAACGATAGGTTTCATGATTTAAAAGGTAGGAGACTAGGTGGGCTAAGCAAAGCATAGCTACGATAATGCCTATCAACAGCCCTGATAAAAATTTCCAAGCAATAAGTTTAAAAAATTCTCGAAAATGACCTTTTAGTAAAGTTTTAAATGCTAAGCGATTAAGAGTTTTTAAACTAGAAAGGAAATCTTCGTAGAAACCCATGATGAAAGCTATGGTACCTCCTGAAATGCCAGGAATAATGTCTGCTGTTCCCATGCATAGGCCTAAGCAAATTAAACATAGCCAACCTCTTGTTGCTGCTAAAGGCAGCTTATGAGAAGGCTTAGGCAGCAATAAGGACATGATTAGATGACTCCGAAGTACCGTGCCGTAAACCAAGCCGTAATGATGAGCAAAATAAAAGCACTTATCCAGATGGCATTAGGAAACCATTTGACTCCCGCTCCAGGATTGCCACGGACTTCAAGCGTTCCTATTCCATAAGCAAATTCTTGTGCTTCTGGACGTGAAAAGATGGCTGGATTCTCTCGAACAATTTTTTCCCCATCGATGCCTAGAAAAGTTGCATACTGACGAATGAATCCTTGAGCATAAACAGGAGAGTTAAGTTTATCAATTTCTCCCTCTTCAATAGCTTGAAGATGGGAGATGCGAATAGAGGTCGCATTCTCAATTTCTTTGAGAGATAGGTTAAGCTCCTTGCGGCGCTGCTTAAAAATTTCTCCCATTTGGATAGATTCTTCTCGGATTTTCATAAGTTAGGTAACGATCTCTACAAGATCAACCTTCTCCTTGTGTTGACAGTTATCAAAACTACCTCTTATACTATAAAATTAATAATAACTCAAGTTAATGCATGATCGATTCATCTCCCGCTGGTAAACCCACTAACTTTGTCACCACCCTAGACATAAAGATAGCTGATAAGCTAATGCAAGATCTCATCAATCAAGGGTTCGAGATAACGAAACCTCTTTATACTCTATTTTCTGCCAAAAAGAAAGGGATCAGCTGCACCCTTTACCAATCAGGCAAATTGATGGTTCAAGGGAAAGAAATGGCTTCCTTTATGGAATTTTATTTAGAACCCCATATTCTAGGAAATTTTAAGTTTAGTTATGCGCATCTAGAGATCGATATAACGGCTCGCATAGGAATTGATGAATCAGGTAAGGGAGATTTTTTTGGGCCTTTATGTATTGCTGGAGTACAAGCGGAAGGCCAGGCTATCCATCATTTAAAAACATTAGGGGTTAAAGATTCTAAGTCTTTAAGCGATCAGTCCATTATAAAAATTGGCAATAAGATTCGCACCGAATATGCGCACCACATAGTGAAGATAAACCCGGCTAAATATAATGAACTAATGATCCAGTTTAAAAATCTCAATCATCTCTTAGCTTGGGGGCACGCTACCTCTATTGAGCAGCTTGCAAATAGAACGGGTTGTCAAAATGTAATTATCGATCAGTTTGCAGATGAACGAGTGGTAATTAGAGCCCTCCAGCGAAAAAAAATGGAGATTAACCTCACCCAAAGGTACCGAGGAGAAGAAGATTTAGTCGTGGCTGCTGCTTCCATACTTGCCCGCCAAACATTTGTGGAAGCTCTTGATCAATTATCCGAAAAATATAAGATAGAATTTCCTAAGGGAGCTTCTATGAAAACAATTGAGATAGGAAAAAAGCTTGTACAAACTTACGGTAGCGAAGTGTTAGAGCATGTGGCTAAATTACATTTTAAAACGCTAGATGCTATTATGAAAAATTAAGTAAGCCATAGAGAGGCTAAAAAAAATAAAAGTTAGGAAAGAGGAGCTGTAGCTTTCTTTACCACAAGAATAAATATATTTATTAATCTTCTAACTTTTATTTGCAAATTTTTTTGCTCAAAAAATTAAAGGGCAAAAAGGGACAGCTTCTAAGCTTTAAAGAATATATAAAAGGTTTTGAATCTAAAGATTAGACAATTCTTTATAGAAAACGGCTCTAGATAAAGAGAATAAGCCTTGCTTTTTTTATTATGAGTATCTCTTCCTCTAAATGAGGAAAGTAAGCTTTTTTCGAGATGAAAAAAATAAGCTCGCATAAAAAGGGCGATGTTGAGAGCTAATTTTAATTAAATCTAATGAAAATTAAAAAATTGGGGAGCGTTTAAAAAAGAAATGATGTGCAGTTTAGACGTATGTAGATTTACTTTTTTATCCGCAGGATATCACCTATGCTAAAGCAATTGCGTATTAAAAATATCATACTTATTGAATCTGCAGAAATAGATTTTGCAGAAGGTTTTAATGTTTTATCGGGTGAAACGGGGTCAGGAAAGTCTGCGATCATGAACGCTATTCGCTTAACTGCGGGAGAGCGAGCAGAAACAGGGATAATTCGTAAAGGCGCTGAAAAGGGCATTGTGGAGGCTGTTTTTGATATAAAAGGCTTGGTGGAAGTAGAGAGCTTACTAGAATTAAGCGGGATTGATAGAGAAGAGGGTACCGAGCTGTATGTGCGTCGCGAGATTTTTGCTACCGGTAAAAGTCGTGCTTTCATTAACCACCAGCTAGCGCAGTTAAGCTTGCTACGTGCTCTATCTGCCCATTTGATTCATCTAGTTGGGCAACATGCTAATCAAGATTTACTTTCTTTAGATCGTCATCGGGAATTACTCGACCTTTTCGGCAATATTAAAGAGGAAGTGGCAGCCTTTTCAACTAGCTGGGAAGAAGAAAATGCCTTGCAAAATGAATTGGAGCAATTAATAAATAACGAAGCTCAAAGATTGCGCGAAATGGAAGTTTGCCACCGGGTACTTGAAGAATTAGAAGAAGCTCATTTGAAAGTAGGAGAAGAGGAGGAACTTTTTAACGAATATACCCTTTTAACGCATACAGAAGAATTGGGTACAAAAGTGCAGGATGTTTGCCAAATGTTGGATGGTGAGGAAGTTGCTTTATTACCTCATTTGAATCGCCAACATCATGTTCTAGGCTATTTAGCAAGTCTTGATCCTGCTCTAAAAGAACTTTCGGAAGCTTTCCGTAATGCCGTTTTAGAGCTGCAAGAAGTAGCAAGCGCATTAACTTTTTACCAATCGCGCTTAGAATATAATCCTGTGCGTACCTCCGAGATAAATGAACGCTTAAAATTGATTACTCGTTTAAAGAAGAAATATGGGCCTACAATAGAAGACATGCAAAGCTTTGCGGAGGAAAGTAAGAAAAAATTGCAAGTTCTAGAAAATGCCGATAATAGAATTGAAGAGCTAAAAGATAATCTTGAACGTGTTAAAATGAAAAATAATCAGAGAGCTTCACAATTGTCGGATAGCCGTCGAAAAGCTGCATTAAGGTTGGCGACTGCTTTGAAAAAGGAGTTATGTTCTTTGAACATGCCTAAAGTAGATTTTCAAATAGATATTCATCCTGCTAAGAGGAATCGTTATGGAGATGATAAAGTAGAATTTTTCCTGCTACCGAATGTTGGAGAACGTCGTATTCCTATCAAAGATTGTGCAAGCGGCGGAGAGTTATCGCGGGTCATGCTTTCTTTACAAACTGTTCTAAGTGATAAACAACGTATACCTACGCTGATATTTGATGAAGTGGACTCAAACATTGGAGGCGAGACAGCAGCAATCGTGGGAGAAAAGCTTAAAGCTATTGGCAAAGATCTACAGGTATTGTGTATTACTCATTTTCCACAGGTCGCTCAACATGCTGATTATCATCTACAAATTTCTAAAAAGGTGGTAGGAGATCGGACAGTAACCTTCATTAATCTATTAAATGCTTCCACCCGCAAACAAGAGCTTGCACGAATGACAGGTAAAACCAGCTAAAGCTATCAAGGAATTAGACTCTAAAGTTAATGCCAGCGAGCTGCAAGCCCTGCCGAATAAAGTTTTTTTAAGCTTCGTTAAGATAAGTTTCTAAAAAGAAGGAATTTAATCTCCTTGAATATACTCTGCAAGAAGCTAGGCATCTGCTTATCCAAGGCTCGCCTATCTTAAGAAACGGTGCTACAACCTATCGCTGAAAAACTCTTATTGGCAGCACAAGCATCAAACTATCAACCTGTTTCTACTACTCTAGCGTTTAAAAAAATTATGTTTGTGGTTAAAGAAGCATTATCTTTTGAAAACTGACTTTTTCTTTAAAAACAGGTTCTTTATCGGAAGATAAGTTTTTTATCCCGGTGCTTGTGGGGAAGGGTCCGCCACCTTAGCTACTTTCTTAAACAAGTAGATGTAGCCATTCGCATTCGATGTCCGCGCTTCAGCCAAGCTAAGGGTAGTTATACGGTCTTTTAAATCATCGGCATGATACCATTGAGATTGCCCATTATGTGGATTGACACCTATAACATTGGCCTTGTAATGACCACCATATAAAGTTCCTTCTTGTAAGACAGCTCCTACTAATTCATACTCGTAATCTTTATCCATTTGATCTTTAAAAGCTTGGGAGAAGTTGATACGCTGATTATCGGGGAAACTTAGAGGGGTCGAAATTTTCTTAGATTCGTACCGCGTTGCGGGATAGGAATGAGGGATGCGTTTTTCCTCTTTAAGCATTTCCAGCGCTGTTTTCTTTGCCTCTTCTTCGCTGGTAGAACTTACGCGATCATTTTTAATTAATTGTTTGGCCCTACTGGCAATAAGCCGCTCATATTTATCTTCTCTCTGGGTAAACAGAGAATATTTATAACGTTTTACGTTCACAAGAATAAATCCACATTCTTTGATTTCTACTAATCTCTCTTGTTCACTATATTGGGTTACTCTTGTTACCTTTCCGTTTTCTTCTCGATCAAAAAAGCATCCAGGCTCATCATCAGATTCTTGTAGACTATAGGCTCTATTTAAAATTTCTTGGAAATTCGTTTGGTCTGAAAGAAGGGGGAGCCTTAAAGTCGATGCACTATCTTCACGGAAATGATGAACATCCTTAAAAATGGTTCCGGGTAAACCTTTGATTTCTTTTTCAACTTTAAAAAAAGGAGGGGAAAGATAAGAAAAGAGTGCTGTCATAAAAGCATCGGCATCTTGTTGTAGGCCTCCTTCTGCGAATTCAGCATTCATTAGAGGAGTAGCTGTTTCTAGGCATTCAGCTGCTAAAGTAATGGCGTCTTGATTGCCCAATTGCAATGCTTCACTTAGCAAATGAATGGAATCAAGTAAAAACGTTGGATCGATAGGCTCTGAGGGTAGAGTAGGCTTTTGAGTGATCGCGCCTATTTCAACGTGGGGAGCGGTAGGAAAAACAAAGTTTTCCATAACAGGTAGCACAGGCTCGTTTTCTTGAGGTGTGGCAGGGGGCGTAGTGGCATGGTCTGAAGCCTTCCATCTCATTTTTTCTTCTAAATAAACATCCCACGCTTGTTTTTCTACTTCATAGCGTTGAAAAGCTTTTTGATATTCAACCTCAGCTTTTTTTTGAGCTAATGAATAGGCTTTAAGCTCTTTTCTAAAATTTTTTAAAGCTTTAAGTTGGTCAAGCAGCGATTGTTTGTGCTGCTCACATTTAGTCTGGTAACTTAACAAGCTTTCTTTATATTCATCCATTTCCTTATGGTAAGTGTCAGCTAATATAGAACGTTCTTGGTATTTTTCTGCTACCAATTGATGAAATGAATCGCCCATCGCCCATA
Source organism: Neochlamydia sp. AcF65 (assembly GCF_018342435.1). Classification (NCBI taxonomy): domain Bacteria; kingdom Pseudomonadati; phylum Chlamydiota; class Chlamydiia; order Parachlamydiales; family Parachlamydiaceae; genus Neochlamydia; species Neochlamydia sp. AcF65. The sequence goes on along the minus strand of NZ_JAEMUE010000033.1, from coordinate 27,279 downwards.
ACAATTGGATAGAAGCGTGAAACCAGCAATTGTTTTTTTTATTTTTAAAAGCTGGAGGTATGCTCAACAGTTTTTTAACTTCATGACCCTTAGCTACTTCTAAGCTGTTTTTTACCCTTTGTAGGAGGTCAGCAAATCCGCTTTCTATTTTTAATGGGGAGCCCCTCTGCTGAGCAGAGCTTAAAAGTTCTAACTTTGCCTGCGTAGTTTTTAAAGTTTCTTTCCAGGCATTTATTTTTTTGCTAGTTTCGCCTTTTTTTAAGGAAGGAGGTAGATTAGAGATCTTGTCTAAGAAGTTATTAATCTTAGATTTTGCTTTTTTTAAAGCTTCATTATTTACCTCAGGTTCAATCTCTAGCAGCTCGACCTTTAACTTCAGTTGTAAAACATTTGCCTCAAGCTCATCTAGAAAAGCTTTTTGGATAAGAGGATTTTCTATTATAGGTGGGGCTTTCTTATCTATTGAGGTAGAATTTGTAGGATGAGGAAAGATTTGCATTTCTTGGCTTACGCGTCTTCCAATATACTCTTCCTCATCATCTTCCACGAATTCATCAAAATCTTCATGAGTATCTTTAAGGCAGCACCTAAAAAGATTAAAAATTTTGCTGGGTATAGATTTCAGCCAGGTAACTATTGCATTTAGTTTGTGGCAAAGCTTGTCCCATAGAGTAGTTTCCTTTATTTTTTTTAAAGCAATTTGATCTACTCTCTGAGCTCGTTGATTCGGCACCTTCCTCTCTTCTGCGTTAGAAATAGGGTTTACAAGAAGAGGCGGAGCCACCGGAGGAAGGGAAAAAAAATCTTTGTTCGTCATAAGGCATACCACTGCTAGGGTTACAATTAGTATAGCAGGCGATTTTTAAAAAGTAAATTAAATATACATAAAAAACCCTTTAATGGAATAAATTTATTTAGCTACCTAAAGCATACAGCCTTATGTGCTTTACAAGCTAAAAGAGCATAATTAAGTGAACTTAAGAGATAAAATAACTATAAATGTAAGGTTTGCAGGTTGGTTTTTCTCATTATTGGGGAGATAAAATATCAGGAACTTTAAAAGCTTTAGGATATTAAAAAATAAAGAAGATCAATTCTTCCCGCAAGGAGAGCACTAGCTAAAAAGCTAGCTAGTTGCCATGAGATGATCATTTGATTGCTTTAAGCCAAGAATGATGGGCATATAACTTTTATAACTTGCTTTTCTACTTAAGATTATAAGTTTGCTAAGTGTATAATTGTATAAGGATTGACTCCCCAGCGTATAAATTAAACCTTGCCAAAAGGATTTTTAATTTGGTGGGATAAGTTTATTAATGAAAAAATATAGCTTTTTAGACCAAGATTTCCTTCCCCTTTAACTTTTAAAAGTTAAAGAGTGAGGCGGTTTTCGAACGGCTCTTTATGTCATCCTATATTTAATAAAAAGTTTGCTTTACAAGAAGAGTTGGCTTGGAGAAAAGTTTATTTTTTTTACATAGACATAGTTTCTTTAAAAGGTATGACCTTCCTTCTAGGAAAAGTAAGGCGGGTAAAAGTATGCTTGTGCTTTAGAAAAGCTGGAGAGTAAAAGACCAACAAAATGCAGCTAGAGAAAATTGTTACTACACAAGAAAAAAATTTTACTAGGATAATAAAGATAGAAAATTGGCCCCCATAAAGGTTTTTGAAGAAAAAGCAAATTTTTAGCTTTTAATGAGTTAATTAAGCTTTTTTTTTGAGTAGAAGAGCTGAAAAAGCTGGCATCTGTAATAACGGCTGTTCAATCCACGGCTCTTGCCCCTCCTCATAAAAATCATAGGGAGAGGGATTAGCCGTGTTGATGATTAATTGCCAGCATTGATCCTTTTCAAGCCTAGGAATGACAATTGTTTGAGGAATATTTTGTGCATTAAAAGCACAATAAAGAATGGCGTTTTCTTCTCTCGCAAGTAAAGTAAAAGCTAAAAATTGGGTTTCTTTATCCCAGTTTATTTTTTCTCCGTTAGTTCCTCTCCAGAAAATATCCTGTTCGTTTAAAAATCTTCCTTGCTGTAGAGCTGGGGTTTGCTTTCTGAATTTAATCATTAAGCGATAAAAACGATAAAAGGCTGAATTTTCTTGGAGTTTATCCCACAAAAACCAATTAAGTTCATTATCTTGACACCATGTATTATTGTTACCCCTTTTTGTATGAGCATATTCATCTCCCATTTGTAACATGGGAATTCCTTGCGACATCATTAAGGCTAAATGAAAATTACGCAACTGCCGCTCCCTTAGATCGTTAATATGCAAATCATCCGTGGGCCCTTCTAAACCACAGTTCCAGCTTTCATTCTGGTTGGTGCCATCCTGGTTGTTCTCTCCATTTTCTAGGTTATGCTTATGATTGTAGGCGATTAAATCATAGAGAGTAAATCCATCATGAGCTGTTATAAAATTAATGCTGCTTAAAGGTGAATGAAAGCCATAAATATCTTGAGAGCCTGCTAGGCGAGAGGCGAACAGATCTTTTGTGTAAGGCGTTCCTTTGATAAAGCGGCGGACAGTATCTCGATAAAGAGCATTCCACTCACTCCATCGATTTTTTTTAGGAGAAAATTTCCCTACTTGATAGAGGCCAGCAGCATCCCAAGGCTCGGCAATTAAAATTGTTTGCGAAAGGACAGGATCATAGGAAATTGCTTCGACAATAGGCGCTGCTTCAAGAACTTCCCCGTGCATATTACGGTTAAATATGGAAGCCAGATCAAAACGAAAGCCATCTACCCGCATTTCTACGACCCAGTACCGTAAAACATCCAGAATAAAATGCTGAAGAATAGGATGATTAGTGTTGAAAGTATTCCCGCACCCTGTAAAATTCATGAATCGGTCTTCTTTATCTTTTAAATAATAGGTATTACAATCAATACCTTTAAAAGAGGTAAGGGGGCCATCTTCACTACCTTCATTCGTGTGATTAAGAACAATATCAAGGATCACTGCTATACCTGCTTGGTGAAAAGCTTTTACCATTTTTTTAAACTCCTGTACAGCTGCTCCTGGAGCAGGACTGAATGCATAACGATTCATAGGAGCAAAAAAATTGATAGAGGAGTAGCCCCAATATTGAAATAAATTTTTTTGAAGAGAAAGATGAGGAAAGGGGTATTCACATTCATTGAATTCTTGGATGGGAAGTAATTCAACAGCATTAATGCCTAGCTGTTGTAAATAAGGAATTTTTTCTATCATTCCTAAATATGTTCCGGGTGCCTTTACTTGGCTGGAGGGGTGTTGAGTAAATCCTCTCACATGCATTTCATAAATAATCAAGCTTTTGTGCGAAATTTGGGGTTTTTTATCATCTTCCCAGTCAAATTTTTCCTCAGGATAAAGCAGCCCTAGAAAAAGAGGATGATCTTTACTAGGCGCCAGGCGCCTGGCTCCCCAAATCTTAGGAGAAATAACAGCTTTAGCATAGGGATCTAATAGATAGCTGAAGGCATCAAAATACTTACTGGGACCTCCTAGCTTATAAGCATAACCTATCGGCTTGCTAAGAGTAGTCGCCAGAAAAAGGTGCCAAATATCGCCCGTTTTATTTAGATGAGGATCCAAAGGGATTTCTACAAAGGGCTGGTGAGTGGGGGAATCGAATAAAGCTAAAATGACCGATGAAGCTTGGGAGGAAACTAAAGAAAAGTTAATCCCATCTTGTTGCCAAGTCACTCCCAAGGGAAAAGGGCTCCCAGCTCTAACTTTATAATTGAAAGTATTCATTCCTGCATTTTATAAACGTAAGGATAATTTTATAAAATCATTTTTTTAAATCCAGACGTTTAAGAGTAAAGGAAACCTGGCCTGCAGGTTCAAAGGGAACAAAGTTTTATAGAGAGGATAGGGAGCTGGAGCTTAAAAAGGTAGAAACTTAAAATTTTTTCTAGGCTTTATGGGTTGACTTTATAAAAATAATAAGGGGAATGGTAAATGGTAAACTGCCTTAGGGATATAGAGGGGTGCAGATAACCAATTTTCTTATCAACTTATTGATTTTAAGAATCTTAAACAATTCTTTATGCTCCTTAGATGTTCTATAACTTTAAGGGTTTTTTCTGCTTGTTAAAATTAATTGATTCTTATTGCTAAACAAGAATATAATTGAGTTAATGAAGCTTAAAATTAGATCAGGAGAGTAGTAATTTCTCAAAAGGTCTTTGCTTAATAAGTGATGCCACCTTGGTTTAATGATAGGATAAATAAAAAATTCGCAGAAATGTCCTGAGGAGGTTTTAACATGTCTTTTGAAAATGCGAAGGAAAATCTCAAAGAATTTGGTAAAGAATTAGGCCTTGAAGGGCTTGAATTCGATGAAAACAATACGTGTATATTAGGGATAGATGACGAATTTTCATTGCATCTTACCTATGAGCCCAATTCAAAAAGGCTATATTTGTACTCACCTCTACTTGATGGCCTTCCAAAAGATAATAAAACCAAGCTACGTCTTTATGAGCGTTTGCTTGAGGGCTCGATGCTTGGTGGCCAAATGGCTGGAGGCGGGGTTGGAGTAGCTGTTAAAGAAGAACTCATTTTGATTCACTGCACCATCGAAATGGAGCATGCTGAAGGCAATAGATTGCGCGCTTTTGCCCCTTTATATGTCGAAACAGTTGAAAAATGGCGTAAGACATGCCAAGAAGTATGCGACGGACGCGATGAAGCACCTCAGTCTGATTCCCCTTCTTTGTTAGGCGATCTATCTGATGGACCTTCCATGGGACCCGGCGGGAAAACCCCAGGATTTATCAAAATCTGATCCTAGATATACCGCAAGGCATGTAGATGTCTTGCGTATACCTGTTTTTATGTGCTTTATAAAACTGGGTTAATTTTCTCTATTATCTAAAAACATTCCTTTTAGTATTAAATCTTTCTTGACTTTATTTTCTTAATTAGCAATTTTTCTCGTTAGAATTACTAGAAATATATTTTCTTTTCAGCTTAAAAGAAGGTGCCTCTTGTTGATTTTCAAAAAAAATATTTAAGAGGGCATTTAGTTGCAAAGCTGTTTGGATTTACAACAGCTCAGAGCATTAAAATGCTTTGCTTTATATTGTAAATCTTTGTTGTAGTCCTTGATTTTTGCCTTGATTTTTGCTCTATTGATGCTCTATTGTATTGGTTAAAATAAAAGTACCTTTGAAAGGGTACAATATGAACAAAATTAGCGAGGTTTAATAAAATGATTATCATTGAAATCGCAGGCCATTTAGGGACAGATCCCGAAGTTCGCTTTACACCAGGTGGTCAAAAAGTTACTGTGTTACGCTTGGCAGCGAATACGCGTAAAAGTGGGAAAGATGAAACAGTTTGGTGGCGTGTGACCATTTGGGGAGAGCGTTTTGATAAGATGATGCCTTATATAAAAAAGGGTAGTGCACTTATTGTGATTGGCGAAATGGGCAAGCCTGAGATCTATACAGATAAAGAAGGACGCCCTCAAGTCTCTCTTGATTTGACAGCAGAAATGATTCGCTTTAGCCCCTTTGGTAAAGCAGACCGTGCCGGTCAAGAGCCTTCTGGTCAGGCCCCTTATGGCCAAGCTTCTACTCCTTCTTCCTACACTAGCCCGAGTGCTTATTCTGAACCTTCTTATACTTCTCAATCGACAGGGAATACAGGGTATCCATCTTATCCTGGCAATCAATCAAGTTATAAGCCAGCTCCTAATGTACCCGATGATGATAATATTCCCTTTTGATCCAACTAAGGATGGTTTAAATGCGCTTTTTTTCCTCCTCTAATGAAGATAGCAAAAAATTTGAGCTGATTGTTTTACCTTTTTGGCAAGGGAAAAAGCAAGCAGAAAAGGCGGCGCAAATCGATAGATATGCTTCTCATTTTGCTCCCCTTATTAGGCAAGATTTTTTGGCAAAAGAAGGTGAAATTCTGGTTGTCTATGATACCAGCACCAAGGAGGGTAAAAGGCTTGCTTTGATAGGGCTAGGAGCTAAAGAAAAAATTGATACAGAAAAGTTACGTCGTATATATGCTAAGTTAACCCGCCTCTGTCATCAGAAAAATATCAAAAATATTTGTCTCTTTTGCCCTCAGTTAGATACTTTAGCCAAAGATGCCCTCCTTATTGGTATATCGGAAGGAATTTTGCTTTCTAATTATAATTTCGAAGAACTTAAGCAAGCCACCAAAGCTGATCCTTCTCTGTTATTGCAGCAAGTGACCTTTATGAATTTATCTAAGCAAGAGCTGGCGATTGCACAGCGCTGTGGTAAAATTGCTGAGGGTGTTTACATGGCACGCGACTTAGTAAATAGAAATGCTGATGAAGTTACCCCTCAATACTTATCTAGCTTTGCAAAAGCTTTTGAAAGCAAGCTTCCTCATGTGAAAGCGACTATCCTTAATAAAAAGCTGATAGAGAAAGAAAAATTAGGATTGCTTTTAGCTGTGAATAGGGGCTCAACTAGTGATCCTGCCATGATCATTTTGTCCTATCAAGGCGATCCCCTTTCTAAAGAGCATACAATATTAATTGGTAAAGGGATCACTTATGATACCGGGGGGCTTAACTTAAAACCTGTAGGTTCAATGGAAACGATGAAAGCTGATATGGCAGGAGGTGCGGCTGTACTAGGTACTCTCTATGCTGCAGCCTCTTTGGAGCTTAAGGTTAATCTAACAGTAGTAGTGCCGGCCACAGAAAATAGTATTAGCTCTACTAGCTTTAAACCAGGCGATGCCTACAGGAGTTGCAAGGGATTAACAATTGAAGTTAATAACCCTGATGCTGAAGGTCGCTTAGTCCTTGCGGATGCAATCACTTATGCTATTAAATATTTAAAACCCACTCGTCTTATCGATGTGGCTACCTTGACGGGAGGGATTGATGTGGCTCTTGGCTCCGAAGCTTGCGGATTGTTTTCTAATAATGATGATCTTGCCAATGCTTTGATACACTCAGGATCAAAAACGTTCGAAAGAGTCTGGCGTTTGCCTTTGTACGAAGAATACCATAGTTATCTAAAATCAGATATTGCTGATATAAAGAATAGTGCCGGCCGTTCGGCTAGCTCTATTACAGCAGCTATGTTTTTACAAGAATTTGTAGAGGAAACTCCTTGGGCTCATTTGGATATTGCAAGCACCGCATTTTTCAGTGAGAAAAAACGCTACCATCCCAAGTATGCTACAGGGTTTGGCGTACGGCTATTGATCGATTTTTTGTCTGAAAAAAATTGAGCTAAAAAAATACTGAAGTGAATAGCTTCTCAAGCTGATTGTTAGATTTTTTATAAAAATTTTTCTTCGCTTTCTTTTTTGAAGGGTTAGCTTCAATTTTTCTAGGTAATTTTTTTCCAGCCTTTTTTATCTCGTACATCTTTTCTTAAGTTCTTTTAGCTTTATCTGTACCCTCTTCTTCTTTTGTAGATCCACTTTTAGCTCTCGAATATTCGTTAAGTCTCTTCAAGCCTACTCGACAAAAAGATTTAAATAGATAGATCACTGGGAGCCTTAATGAGGCGATATTATGCCGAACCTTCAATAATGTAATTTTTCAGTTTTCCAGCTAATGCACATGGTAAATCCACCCTAATTAAAACATCATTATCTTCATAATCTTGATGGATAATATTGCCTAAGCGCATGACTTCACTCACTTTATGGTATTCAAGCTGAGGGATTTTTAAGGTGACTGAAGTACGTTTTCGATTGAGCTCTTGAATCATCTGTTCTAATAAATCTTCAAAACCGATTTTATTAAGAGCAGAGATACTAACAGATTTGGGATAAAGGATGCGTAAGCGGGTAATTTTCTGGGGATCGGTGCATCTATCTATCTTATTAAGTACGGTAATGATGGGTTTATTTTCAGCCTTCAGTTCTTTTAATACCTCATAAGTGGTGGCGGCTTGCTCTTCAGCCATAGGATGGCTAATATCGACTAAATGGATAAGAATATCTGCTTGCAAAGCTTCTTCTAATGTGCTTTTAAAAGCTGCCACAAGCAAGTGAGGCAGCTTGCGTATGAAACCCACCGTGTCAATCAATAAAATTTCTTGATTATTAGGTAATAAATATTTACGTGTAGTGGTATCAAGAGTAGCAAAAAGTTTGTCTTCTACAAAGACTTTAGCATCCGTTAAAGCATTAAGAAGCGTAGATTTACCCGCATTTGTATAGCCTATAATGGCGAAAACCGGAATTTCTAATCGGGTGCGAAGAGTGCGTTGGGTGAGGCGATTAGCACGCACTTCACGAATTTCATTTTGAAGGCTATCCATCTGTTTTTTTAAAATGCGCTTATCAATCTCGATTTGCTTCTCACCTTCCCCTTTGAGGTAGGCCCCTCCACTTTTACCTCCCGTACCCGCTTGGCGTGATAGATGAGACCATAACCGTTTTAAACGCGGCGCTTGGTATTTAATTTTAGCTAGTTCAATTTGTAGACGCGCTTCTTTAGTGTGCGCACGCTGAGCAAAAACTTCTAAAATAACTCCCGTACGGTCTATCACAGGCATGTTGAAAATATTTTCCAAATTGCGCTGCTGGCCTGGTGTAATTTCATCATCGAAAATGATTAAATCTACTTTTTGCTCTTGTGCCATCCGCAAAAGCTCTTGTAATTTACCCTCGGTGACAAAAGTAGAGGCATCGTATTTACGCACCATACAAGGAATCTTAGAATTAACATGAATGCCATAAGTTTCAGCAAGTAAAGCTAGCTCATCAAGATGCTCTTCACAGATTGGACGAAAGTTAGATCCTTTATAAACAGAAACAAGTAAAGCTTTTTTAGGCTGTTGAAATTCGTCTTCCGAGGATTGTAGGATTTTTGGTTTAATAGAGGGCATACATTTACTCTTTATATTGAGGAATTTAAGGGGATCTCAAAATCAATCTCTAAGCCATCGTAAGCTAATTGATAATTAGGAGGAAGCTTAGAATTAGTAAAATCATGCTCCAGCTCATGAGCGATGTGAGTAAACCATGCTTGGTCAGCACCCACTTTGTAAGCAAAATCTATAGCTTCTTGAACATTGAAATGTAAAGGAGAGGATTGTTGACGCAGGCAGCTTACCACTAAAGTTTCCACGCCTTGCAGGTCTTCAAAAATGGTTTGAGGATAATGGCGGATGTCAGAAATGTAGGCAAAATTGCCTACTTTAAAGCCATTGACTAACATGCCACCTTGCTGGTAGGTTACATAATGAATAGGTAATCCTAAAAAATTTACTTTTCCTCTTTCAGACTTTAGATAATGCAAAACAGATCGAGTCGTTAACTTTTCTGGGGAAGAAGTTTGCTCAAAAGCATAGGGAAAACGCATTTTTAGCTCCTCTGCTGTAGCTTCAGCCAGTAGGCAGGGGATAGGTTGCTTGGAACGAGCATTAAGGATCCTAAGCTCGTCAAATCCTCCTGTATGATCATAATGAGCATGTGTTAAGATTAAGCCATCAATCTGTTTAATATGATGGTGAAGCATCTGAGTGCGAAAATCAGGACCGCAGTCGATGACAATTTGCTTATCATGGATTTTAATCAACCCAGAGGAGCGTAGGCGTTTATTAAAAGGCGATTCTGAACGGCAAACTGCACATTCACAACCAATTACTGGTACTCCCAATGAACTGCCTGTTCCAAAGAATAAAAATTTGCCTGCCATTTTCATGAAAAAACGCTCATAGAAAAATTATAAGTTTTGACTCTATTAAAACGCTCTAGGGGAAAGTTAGGGCTTATGATTGAATAAATACAGGCTGTACTCTCTTTATCGTTTGCTAAAAATTTTGCGTTAGCTTGAGGAAAGATTTTACAACTTATAAGAATAACAGCGTGCATAGGCTTTGGCATAGTTAGGTTATTCATCTATAGTAATCAAGCGAAAATGCCTGTAGCCATCTTGCTCAGATTTGCTTAAAAATTTTGTTATTTGCTTTATGGGCGAAAGAATTATGGTTAAAATTTAATCAGCTTTAAACATAAAAGTTCTTATTATACAGTGTATGAGGAATAATGCAAGATGGCTTATTGTAATTTAACTATAAATCAAATAAGCTGTTGGGCTTATGCGTATAGCTATTATAGGAACCGGTCTATCAGGATTAGCCACAGGGTGGTTTTTGCTAAAAAAATTTTCCTGCAAGCCAAGACTTAATATAACTTTTTTTGATCCTTTAGGAGTGGGAGGAGGGGCCTCCGGAGTAGCTGCTGGGTTGCTGCACCCTTATGTGGGTGCTACCGCTAAGCTTAATCGTTATGGACTAGAAGGTTTTGAGGCCACAGAGAAGCTGCTAAAAGTTGCCTCTGAAAAAATGGGCAGGCCAGTGGCAAGTTATAATGGATTTTTGCGGGTAGCTCTTTCCCTTCAACAGAAAAAGGATTTTCAGCGTTCAGCTTTTCAGTATGATGACTTGCTATGGCTAGAAGCAAAGGAAGCTCAGCAAAAAATTTCAGGACTGTCTTTTCATCCAGCAATCTTCATTAAAAGGTGCATGGCAGTAGATTGCTCTCTTTATTTGGAGGGACTATGGAAAGCCTGCAAGGAAGAAGGAGCCCTGCTTGAAAGAGAGGAAGTAGAAACACTCGATGAATTGAAAGCTTTTGACCATATCGTGTTAGCTGCGGGTGCCTTCGTTAATAGGTTGCTAACCTTGACAAAGCTGCCTGTGACCGAAGTTAAAGGCCAGGTTATTGATATTGTGTGGCCTAAGCGTTTGGAACCTTTACCCTGTCCTTTAAGCTCACAAGCCTACCTAATTATGAATAAGGAAAAAAATAGCTGCACATTAGGGGCGACTTATGAACGTGGCTTTCAATCAGCGCAGGCCAACTTAAAAATGGCTGCAGCAGAAATTATGCCTAAAGCCCTGGCTTTATTGCCTGCATTAGAAGGTGCGCCAGTGCTAAACTGCAGGGCAGGGGTGCGTGCTTCTACGCCTGGTCACATGCCTATCCTACAAAAAGTAGGAGCAAATGTTTGGGTAATTACCGGCATGGGATCCAAAGGCCTTCTATATCATGCTTTATATGCTGAAAAGCTAGTCGATATGATGAAAGAAAGGCAATCATCTTATTCTTTTTAATTATCAACGTTATATATGGCTGGCTTCTCTCAAATTGTTCTAAGAGGCTGGAAGTGGTTTATAAACCTACTCTCACAGGCTCGGCTAGCTTTCTAGCAGTTTTTTTATTCATCTTTTAAAACTTTTCATGGGTAGCTTAATACAAAGTTAGGCACTTATAAAGAAGTTTTTTGGGAACCTCTTATCATTAAAACATGAGCCTCAGCTGCAAAATTAAAGAAAAAAATTACAGCAGGCGTAAGGACTGCAGTGAAAGGTATCATGGTAAAAAACCATTGAAGGATTGCATGTAAAGGGTGATGGCATGAAAAACATACTGATCCTGTCATCCAAGCGGCTAAAATTAGCAAACCCGCAAGGCACCATAGAGGAAAGGTAGCTATTAGGGATAAGATAATATTACTAAATAGATCACCTCTCATTCTTTTAGATAATATGTCAGCAACTTGTATGCGATTTAAGCCTTTCAAAGCAATCACGGGGGTAACAAAAAAGAGAATTGCCAGGCTCAATATGCATAGAAGCAGAGTACCTAAATTAATTAAAAAGGGACCAAAAGCCAAAATAGCGCTGAAGAAGGGGCCTACTGCAGGAATCTCCTCTAGTAAAAAAAAGAAACCCAAAAGCATCCACAGCAATAGATAGCTTAAAATAATAGGGATGCAAAAATAAGAAGCTCCAATCATGATCTCCCATGATTTAGCTAATATCTCTGTGTAACTGGCCTGCTTTTTTTTTATTTCATCATGATAAATGCGAATAAGAACAATCCCTGTGGAAAGTAAAAATCCTGCACAAAGAAAAATAGGTAAAAAAGTTAGACTCATCATCAGCCATTCATTAGCTCCTAAAGCTAGGCCACGAAAAAACACTACTAAGACACCACATAATGCTAAAATGGTAAAGACTAGTAGAAATTTTTTCTTATTAAGAGAGAGGGCTAACGCTCTATTAAACATTAATTGTAAGTCATCGAATGTCATAATTGTTTTTTATCTCATTTCGAGGTTTGAAAAAAAATATTTAGTTCTTACGGTAAGAATATCTTTGCTTTTAGGGCCTTCCCCCTATTCATAAAAAACTAGAGCTCAAATGCAATTTTATTCACATGCTTATCAAAAGAGCTAGTACTCCATAAGAAATCAACTCAAGAAGGTCTATATTACTTTATGTTGATAGCTATATAAGCTAATCTCTAAACAGGCCTGAAGTTATCTCGAATTAAAATTCACTCATCTTCTAAGCTCCTAGCTGATGTGTAAATGGGCACCTATCTTATCTTTCACAAAAGTGCGCTCTTCAATTAGCTCGCTTTCCGAGGCCATAATCTTACTTCTTATCCACTCATGCCAAGGAAGATCTTTTACGATCTCATATGTTTTATCTTCCTTGGTACGACAAGGAAAGGAAAAAACTAGGTTTTCTTGAATCCCATAAGGGTTATGGTTGCTAATCACTCCTGAGGAATACCACTCTCCTGGAGGGGTAGGGTTGATGATAGCTTTCATGGCATCAATAGCTGCATGGGCTGCTGAAGCTGCGGATGATTTTCCTCTGGCTGCAATAATTTTAGACCCTCTTTCTTGTACTCCGCTCATGAAATCATTTTCCAGCCAATGCTGGCTTATCGGAAAATTTATCAAAGGTTTATTTTTTATATGCACATGAGTAAAGTCAGGCACTTGCGTAGAAGAATGGTTGCCCCATATCACGACTCTTGTTACCTCATGGCTATTAACATTTGCTTTTTTTGCTAATAAGCTTACGGCACGATTTTGATCCAAACGCATCATCGCATGAAAATTTTGCGGGGGAATCCGCGGAGCATGGCTAAGAGCAATTAAACAATTAGTATTACAGGGATTTCCAACGACCAACACAATGACATGCGGATTGGCGGACTTATTTAATGCTCGACCTTGCTCAACAAAAATTTTGCCATTTTCATTGAGCAAATCCTTTCTTTCCATGGCAGGACCGCGTGGTTTGGCACCTACTAGGAAGGCATAATCTATCTCTTTGAAGACCTCATCGGGATTGCTTCCAATAATTATTTCTTTTAAAAGGGGAAAAGCACAATCTTCAAGCTCCATAGCTACACTTTGGAGAATGGGCATGGCTTCAGGAATTTCTAAAAGATGCAATCCTATGGGCTGAGTAGCGCCTAGTAAGTCGCCATTGGCTAGACGGAATAAGAGGCTATAAGCGATTTGCCCTGCTCCGCCTGTGACAGCAATACGTTTCAGAGGTTGAGGCATAAAAATTCTTCTTTCTTGCTATTAAAGGATAAGGGAATTCTAAAAGTAAAGTTCAATTTTGGTTAAGCTAAAGTTATAGAGCCAAGGGAAACTTAAAAAAACTTAGGGCTAGAAATTTACCTACGCAATTTAAGAAAAATTCTATCTTTGTTACTTTTTTTGGTTAAAGATAGTTCCGAAGTTGCCATTTCTCCACCATAAGTACAATCAATAATGGCTTTTTTCTCTAAAATTTTCGCTAATGCGCTCAATTCTTTGGAAGAAATTTTTTATAAGGGGAAAAAACTTGTAAAGCTCCGGCAGTCAATCCATCAATCATTGAAGATTTTATGGTTTCTTTTAAAAAAGAGTGCCTAGGTGTTTATATATAAATCTATTTTTGCCATGCAGCTATTCTAAGGCGCCTTTAGCTTCTAAAAGTTGAATGATCTGCTCGTAATTTATCCGATTTTTTTCCGATAAATACTCTTTTGTCCAGCGTAAAGCTGTAGTGCCCCTGTAATCTTTGGCATTGATATCTGTAGTTTTATCTACCAAAATTTTTACCAACTCTACATTCCCATACTTTGCCGCATAGTGCAGGGGTAACCTTAAGTTCCTATCAGAGATGTTGGCATCCGCCTCTTGCTCTAATAAAAATTGGGCAATTTCTAGATGATTTCCTTGTACAGCATAACTTAAGGAGGTGCTTTCGCTATCATCTCTCGCATTAATGTGAGGGGTTGCTTCTATCAAAGCTCTAATAACTGGCAAATGCCCTCCCATAGCGGCATAATGTAGAGGTAAAGCTTTAGATTGGTCAGCTTCATTAGCATCTGCACCGTGTTTTAACAAGTAATTAACTATCTCAATTTTGCCGCCCTCAGCTGCCAAGCTTAAAGCTGTTTGATCCTTATCTCCTTCTTTGGCATTCAAATTATGAGTCAGAGGAAGTAAAATTTTAACAGTAGATAAAGAGCCTTTCTCAACAGCATGGTGCAAAGGTAGCTTCCCATGATCATCTTCTTTGTTAACATCTCCTCCTAATTTGAGTAAGGCTTTAATATCTTTTTTCTTTCCGTAGCGGCAAGCAAATCTTAATGCTAAAGTTAAGACTTTTTCCCGCTCGTAGGCCTTATCAATTTTTGAAAGTAGGATTTTAACGATAGCTACATGTCCTTTCTTAGCTGCCCAAATGATAGGCAGCTCATTATTTTTGTCCTTAATAGCAGGGTTAGAATCTTGAGTTAATAAATATTTTACTGCTGCTACTTCTCCTACTTCTGCAGCACAACTTAAAGGGGTGCGCTTGTCATCATTTAAAGCATCAATATTTTTAGTAGGATCTACTAGGATCTTGACAACCTGCAAATGTCCAGCTTGGGCAGCAAGGTGCAAAGGTAGATTGCCCTCTCTATTGGTACTATTTGCATCGGCCCCTTGTTCTAGTAAATAGCTGACCACCTCTTTTTTTCCAGTTCTAGCAGATAAAAGCAAGGCTTGGCTCAAAATCTCTCTGAATGGGCTGGTGCCTTGATTGCACAAAGCTTTAACAATATCTAAATGCCCTGCCTGAGCGGCTAGCTCTAAAGCACAATGAAAATGTTGATCTTTCAGTTGCGGATCAGCACCTTTTTGCAATAAATATTTAACAATATGTAATTTCCCAGCTTCAGCGGCTACACTTAACGCCGTGCGCTGAGAGGTGGGGCTTTTTTCATTAACGGGATGAATAAGAAGTAGGCTTTCGACCTTGCCTAGATCTCCTCTTTTTGCGGCCAGGTGTAAAGGAGGGAGTTCCTCTTCATTTAAATTAATTTCCTCCGTTTCTGGCAACAAGATGCTATCTGTTTTGCCTAGAGAGCTAACCCGGGAGGAAATATCATTTTCGCTTGTAGAGGTCAACTCTTTCTTAGGGCTGCTCAGATTCTCGGCGGCCGCTCTATTAACATGTTCAACATTTATCGGCTTAAAAGTAATTTGGCGGGCAGCGTATTGCACTGCATTAGCCTGCTCTTGAAGCCTAGGTTTTGTAGATATTTTAGCAGCAGAAAATTTTTTCACTAAAGTGCGAAAAGAGAAGACAGCGATGGGCACAGCTAAGGGTAGAAGAGGGAGGGCCACTAAGGTGATTAAGGCGGTAAGGCTACCCACCCATAGCTTTGATTTACTATTAAGAATGCTAAAATCTCGAAGAGCATGATGCTGAGAAGAACAAGGGTTAATTAAGGAAAAAAAATTTGATACTTTCATTGCTAGCAATCCCTGTAAAATTTTACTACTAATAATATATCATCCTACTGTTTTTTTATATTAAATTTTTAAAAGAAGGGCAATCATAGCTTTAATACATGTTGAATCGTAAAAGACAAGGAAAATTTACCTATCTTATGAGACACTCAATCTAGACAAAAAAAATTATTGTCTATATAAGTTTAGGTAGTTAGCTATAGCCATCTTCTTCTTAAAGCACTAAATGCTTGTGGGAACCTGAAATTGTTTCTATCTTTATAAACTATCCCTTATCATATTATTTCTGATAAAAAAGTACCTTCTGTAAATCAATGACTTCTCTTAATATTATTGAAATTTTTCGTAGCATTCAAGGGGAAACAAGCTTAGCCGGGCTACCTACGACTTTCATACGCTTGGCGGCCTGTAATCTTCGCTGCTCATGGTGTGATACTACCTATTCATTTGGACGGGGGGTCTCTTATACCTTAGAAAGTATTTTTTCAAAGGTAGCTTCTTTTGGCTGTCAATATGTTTGCGTGACGGGAGGAGAACCACTTTTGCAGGCTAACGTCCTCCCTTTAATGGAGCAATTATGCCAGGCAGGATATATCGTCAGCCTAGAAACTGGAGGTTCTCTGTCTACCCAAAAGGTGAATGCAAATGTACGCATCATTCTAGACATTAAATGCCCTGGAAGCCAGATGAGCAATAAAAACCTTTGGGATAACCTTGCCCATTTGCGCTTTCATGACCAGATAAAATTTGTGATCAGCAATCGGGAAGATTACGATTATGCTAAGGCGGTCTGTAACCAACATCAATTATTTAAGAAAGTCAGTGAGATATTGTTTTCGCCTGTATTTGAGGTATTGCCTTCCCAAACCTTAGTCAATTGGATATTAAAAGATCAGCTAGCCGTGCGCTTAAATTTGCAAATTCATAAATTTATATGGCCTCCCTATACTAAAGGCGTTTAAAGATGAAAAGAGCTATCGTTTTATTGAGCGGGGGATTAGATTCAACAGTTATATTAGCTCTTGCTCTGGCACAAGGGAGGGAATGTTATGCTTTGAGTTTTGACTATGGTCAAAGGCATCGTATAGAGCTTACGCACGCCAGTAAGATTGCCAGATACTATCAAGTTAAACATAGTATTGTCCAAATTGACTCAAGTGTATTTAAATCTTCTTCTTTAGTGTCCGATCTAGCGGTACCAAAAAATCGATCAAAAGAAGATATAGGCTCAGGGCAAACCCCCAATACCTATGTGCCAGCACGTAACACTCTTTTTCTAGCTTATGCTATGGGGCAAGCTGAAATACTAGCTGCTCAGGAAATTTATTTAGGAGCTAATGCATTAGATGCTCCCTCCTATCCCGACTGTACACCTAGCTACATTCAAGCTTTTCAGCAGGTTTTAAATGTGGGCACTAAGCAAGCTGCTGAAGGAAGCTCGCCTCAGCTTTTAACACCTTTAATCCAGTGGGATAAAGCTGAAATTATTCGCCAGGGCTTCGCATTAGACGTGCCTATACACATGACTTTTAGCTGCTACGATCCGACGCCTCAGCAAAAGCCTTGTGGGCAATGCGATGCATGCATCTTAAGGGCCTATGGATTTGCAGCAGCCAAAGGGTAAATTTTCTCTTAAATAACAGGCTATTAAAAAGCTTATAAAGCTTTTATCTATCATTGACATAAGAAAAGAGAAGGAGCTGATCTATTGCAGAAGAATCCCAACAGCTTGCCATCTTAAGGTATTTTATAAAAAATTTGCTGACTTCCTTACCTATGATCTAAATTTTAATTTTCAAAGCAAAATTTGGGCGTAAGAAAAGAGCGGATGTAGTTTCAAAAGGATAAAAATTTTCTTATATAAGGGAGTTGTTTGGTAGCAATGAAATTTTAATTTACCCTCTAAGAGAGCTATAAAAGGCGAAGGCTGAATTTTTCTATTGCTTACGGAAAGGAGGAGAAGGAAGAAGCTAGGAAAAGGCTTATATGGATAGCCAAAATTTAAGCCTATTCATGTAGAAAAAGCTGCAGCAGCTGCATAGACAAGGGATTAATGAGAGGACGATTTTGATGAACAAAGGTGGATAGATGATTCTGTTTTATCCATAAAACTTCTGTATGTTCATCATCATGGCTAAGTTCTTTCTTAGGTACCGCAGGATCTAAAAGGATTTTTGCACAGATTTCATAAGCATGAGAGTGAGTATCTACAATTAAATAAGAGGGAAGAATATGATGAATCATTGCTTCTTCAATTCCTGCTTCTTCCTTAAGTTCAATTTTTAGTTGTTTGATAATATCCACATGCCCCTCGTTTAAGGCGGAGGGGTCTATCCCTCCAGCGGGCATTAGCTCAAGATAGTTGGGATAATCGGTAACATGTTCTGCGCGCTTACCCATGAGAATTTCATTGCCTGCTAAAGTATAACCACACACACAAATGGGTTTAAGATGAAGTTCATGGATTAGAGTAGGATCGCGTACTTGAGCAAGATAAAGTTTATATTCTACAAAACGCCCGTAAAGATGTTTTCCGTCAAAATGATCTGCACAAAGAATTTTCCCATTAAAAAGTTTTCCTTGGGTACGAAGAAGCTCTTTTTCCCAAATTTCTTCAATAGAGAAGAATGTAGAGGGATTGACTTTTCTGGGGGGTTGGATACGGCTAATGTGAACTTTAAAAGAGGGGGAGAGGGGAAAGATATTAAAGTCTTGCATAAGCTTCCTTAAAACAAAGGGTAAGGTCTTTCCAGCTATCTGTAGTCATCGCACCCGAAGGAATGGAAACAAGATAAGGATTGCGTATAGCTATAGTGGGAATATGAGCATTTAAAGCGGCTAAAATGCCTGCCCTAGAGTCTTCAATAGCTAACACTTGGTCTGCTAGAAGAGAACTCGTTTTTAAGGCATGTAAATAGATTTCTGGATCTGGCTTAGTTTTCTTTACATTCTCTTTGGTAACGATGAAAGCAAAGTAGTCCTTTATTTCTAGTGCTTCTATACAGCTTGCAATTAATGGATAAGCCGATGATGTTACTAAGCCCATTTTAATCTTTTTATGCTGGCAAAGGTCTAAAAATTCTCTTGCTCCTGGAATAAGCTTGCCTTCGTGTTTATAAGCATCTGCCAGGCCCTGCTGATAAAGAGAAATTAAGGCATGTTTTTTTCCCGGCAATCGATAGCGTTCCATTAAAATAGGTACAAACTCTTCAAGAGAGGGGCCCATAAGAGTTTTAAACTCTTCAAGAGAGCCTTCCTGGTCAAATATTTTTAAAAAGGAAAGATAGTGCTTAAAAAGGAAAGGAATAGTGTCGACTAACGTACCATCAAAATCAATCAATACTCCTTTCAAGTGCCGAAAATTCGCCGATAAGTTCATTCCCAATCTCCCCATTGAATACCGTCTCCTAAAGGAATAAAACGAGCTGCTTTTTTACCTTCTATTTGCTGAAGATACTTAGGATGGATACCGAGGATTTGCTTTCCAGGCCTTAGAATATCTATATTGACGCCTTCTTGTAACACTTGTCCTAAGGAGATGGGGCATAAAGTTTGCACTCCTCTACGAGCAAAACGGCGCAATTCTTGTTCGGAAGGATGAATTGTTTTAACCCATGATCCTTGCATTTGCTCGGCCAGCCGTACAGCACGCACCATTTCTTTTAATTCCTGAGGGTTTAAAGCAAATGCATGGTCAGGGCCTGGCAAGCGTCGATCCAGGGTAAAGTGTTTTTCTATAGCTTTAGCCCCTAGCGCCACGGCTTGGATAGGAGCTACCCTAGCATCACGGCTATGATCTGAAAGGCCTACAGAACATTTAAAACGTTCTTTTAACCAGAGGATTGAGCGTAGGTGCATGCTATCTGCTTCAGCCGGGTATTTGGCCGTGCATTGCAATAAGGTTAGTTCTTTTCCTCCATAGGCAAAAAAAGCTTCCACCGCCCAAGCTATTTCATTTTCAGTAGCGGCCCCTGTTGAAATAAATGTCGGCTTAGCACTTTGGGCGATCGACTCAAGCAAACGTATATGCCCAATCTCATAAGAAGCAATTTTATGTCTTCTAACATAGGGATCAATGGAAAGAAAATCTTCTATGGAAAAAGCTGTGGCCATAAATTCAATGCCACTTGCTTGGCAATATTCGGCTAGCTGAGGAATCATTTCATAAGGCATCGCCAAGTCAGCAAAAATTTCTTGCATTTCTTGCTTGATTCCTGTTGCAGCTAAATAATTACTTATGCCGGCGTTAGCGACGTAGACAGTCTCAGGGCGATAAATCTGAAATTTAACCGCATCAGCCCCTGCTTCGGCTGCGCTATCGATAAGCGTTTTAGCCATGTTTAAGTCTCTATCTAAAGTTCCCATGCGCCAGTTAGAACCTGCTTCAGCGATAATGAAAACAGACTTATTATTTATGAGGGGAGTCATGCGGGCCATATAACGGCAAATAGGTATATTTTCTTGAGTATCTTCTGCATGAAAAACCGTCTGCCCAAGACTTTCATAACCAGCAGAAATAAAAGCTTTTTGAGAAGCTATATTCTCGATTTTAATCTTTGCAAAAATATCATCAAACCCTTGCTGTTGCACCCATTTTTTAGTAACGATCAAAGCAGCTGTGCCTATCCCTTTATTGCGGTGCTCAGGCGCTACATTTAAAGAGACTTCTACGCAACGGCGTTCATGGGCATGCTCAGGGTGGGAAATGGGCTTGAATAAAAAGAAAGCAACGCGTTGGCCATCAAGCAGGATAAATAAAGGGGGCAGCGCTGGAGATAAAAAATATTCGTTGATAAATTCTTTATAGAAGTTATCCCATTTTTTAGCTTGCGAGTGGATAGACATACGCAATGTTTCAGAATCATTACGCCATTGCAGAATCTGGAAAGCATCTTCTTTAGTAGGTTTTACAATTTCGAATCCTATCTTATCAGCTTCCATTTTCACACCTTTTTTTGTTTTACATGGGCATTAATCTTTTTCCATTGCGGATGGGTTTTGAAGGCGTTCAAAATATCCGCTAGAGTAAAGTTTTTATTAGTAGGGTATATAGTTTCAAAGATTTTGCTGACTAGCAAAAAATCTTCTGGAGTATCAACAGTTAAGCGATAGTTGGCAGCCCCGCGCATGTGCACAAAATTGGCTAGATGGAAAAGATCAGGATGCTTATAAATGAAAGGAGTGACATGTTCAAGATCGAATTTACTGCTAGCTTTATGATAAGCATTTTCTAATGTAAAGAAATTGAAAGCTTCTACGTCCATACCTCTAGGAAAAGTGCGAAGTTGCGTGTTAGACACATAGTCAAGGCTAGCGCTTTTTTTAAGAAGGAGATTAAGGGCTTGATCGACGATCGCTGGATCGATTAAAGGACAGTCGCCTGTCAGCCGTACAATAATATCTGCAGGATATTCACAACAAGTTTTATAGTAACGATCAAGAACATTATGTTCATGACCTCTATAAATGTTAACTTTTTCTTTTTCACAAAACGAGGCAATTACATCATCTTGAGGATGAGTAGTTGTCGCTATAATGAGAGTATGCATGGCTTGGATGCGCCGCACTCTTTCAATGAGATAGCCCAAGAGAGGGCGCTGCATGATAGGTTGCAAGACCTTGCCGGGCAGGCGGGTAGATCCCATGCGGGCCTGAATGATAATGTTAATTTTTGGATTTTTCATGAGCTAAACCTAAAGTACGTTAACATTCTAAATCAAGTGTTATTTGCTCTTTAAAGTTTTTTATTGCGTAACATCATTCTTTTCCATCCTTCTGCTGTTAAAATCTTTTGATTTAAGGCAGAGGGCAGCATTTGCTTAGCTTCCCCTGCAGAAGATATATTTTTAGTTACAGATAAAGATGAAACACGATTTTCTTCGGGAGCAAGAGGAGATGAGGATTCTATCTTAAGCAGTGAAGGGAGGGGGAAAGAGTTAGCTTTATTATTGGCATTATTTGTAGTGGCCATATGAACCTCCTAGGGTTAATAGTGGATCACCATGCAATTTTGATGCCAAGCTAATCGAAAATAGGCGAAATAGTTAATACTTTTTCTTAAATTTTTGTCTTAAAGCCATTATTGAATTTCTTTAATTTAAGTCAATTATGTATATTCTAAAAGTATCTGCAAGGATATAAATAGGGCTTTTCTTTCGTTTTTTACTCCTATCGCTTTATTCATGGGACTTTAATCACGGGCGTTGGGCATGTTTAGATAAGTAGTAAAAAATCTTTAAGGGAACTAGCTCTATGGAATGTCTTGAAATTGGCTTGGGTAAAGGTTAATCATTTATGGAAAAAAAAGCGCTAACTTCAGGAAGGATGGTTTGTTTTGCTTTAATATTTGATAATCCTTATATCCTAAATGAAGAAGTTTAGATTGACAACCTGTGAGATTTAGAGGCTATATTAGGAAATAAGCCTTGATTGCCAGCAGCTTACTACCGATGCTCGTTATAGAAATGAAAAAGAAGAGTTTAATGTAGCTGATAAGCAGTTTTTAACATTCATTCACTTAAAAGAGAAGGATAGATGAAGATAAGCGCAACATTCTTCGCTTAGCAGGAATCGTGCAATCTTTACGCGGCATTGATCAAGATATAAAAAGATCTTTTTCGCGTCCTGAAGTTCAAGAATAGGTCTATCCGCATTTAAAGAGTCTGTTGTATTAGTTTTAGCTACGGTCGAGCGTATAGAGGCAAGGGATAAGTTGTTTACTTCAAGATGAAGAAAAGCCTGCAAATAAGCTTGTTAAAGAAGTCATACAACGTAAAAGTGAAGATAATAATACCATGATCATCATCAAGTTAAAAAATTAGTAAGCAATGAATAAGCCACTAGAAGGATATACCATTCAGCAAATGCCTATAGAAGAAAGGCCTCGAGAGAGGCTTTTGCAGCATGGCCCTGAAGCTATATCTTCGGCAGAATTGATAGCAATTGTCTTAGGCAGTGGGACTAAAGGCTGCTCGGTTTTGCGCATAGGGCAAGAGCTGCTCATGCGTTTTGGTACTTTGCAAAAGTTTGCTGAAGCCTCCATTGAAGAACTCCAGCAAGTCAAAGGCTTAGGACTTGCTAAAGCTATACAATTAAAAGCCGCCTTAAATTTAGGTTTACGAGCCTCAAGACAGGCGATTGATCAAAGCTTTAGAATTGTTACACCCTTGCACGCTTATAACTACATTAAAGATGAATTAGAATATGCCAAAGTTGAGCATATTGTAGTCATTTTGCAGGATAGAAAAGGTTATGTGCTCTCTCATCATCTTGTAGCCTTAGGAACTCTCTCTCACGCCCCTATTCATCCTAGAGATATTTTTCATCCAGTGATCCGTCATCAAGCTGCCAGCTTAATCTTAGTGCATAATCATCCTAGTGGCGATCCCACTCCTTCTCCAGAAGACCTTGAGGTAACTAAATCCCTCATCCAAGCTGCACGCTTGGTCGATATAACTATCAACGATCATCTCATCATAGGGCGAGGCCGCTATATTTCTTTGAGGCAGAATCATAAAAACCTATGGGATATCCGTTAAAAGAGTAGAAAGAGGTAAGTCTATCCTTCAAGAATGCTTTCATCTCTTCTTTCTTTTTTATCTGGTCTAATTTTTCACTTCTATCTCCTTTATTTTATATCTATTTTTCGTTTATTATATCTTGCATGGTAGAAAAAAAATTTAAGATTGTCACCTTAGGGTGCAGAACCAATCAGTATGAGTCGCAAGCTTATCATGATCAACTGCAGGCGATGGGATACTCCGAAGCTGCAAAGCATGAACAAGCAGAGATCTGCATCATCAACACCTGCACGGTCACTGAGTCTGCTGATTCTAGTAGCCGGCATGAAATTCGACAGCTAGCTAGAGATAACCCTGGCAGTAAGCTTATCATCACCGGCTGTTTTGCAGAAAGGCAGCCTGAGTTGGTAGGATCTCTGCAAGGAGTCACGCATGTGGTTCCCAATAAAGATAAAGAGAAGCTTTTAGAGTCTGTCTTCCCTGCTGCAGAGCTACCTGAATTTTCCATTAAACGCTTTGAGGCCCATACCCGTGCTTTTGTCAAAGTACAAGACGGCTGCAATTCTTTTTGTACTTATTGCATTATTCCTTATGTTCGTGGCCGCTCACGTTCTCGCTCTTTAGAGGAGATAGTTAAAGAGGTGAAAGGATTAATTGCTCATGGATATAAAGAAATTGTCTTAACGGGAATTAATATTGGGGATTTTGATGGTGCCAAGCCTGCAGATGAAAAACCTGATCGCTTAGCTGATTTAGTGCGCGCTGTGGATCAGCTTGCTGGACTTGAGCGTTTAAGAGTCTCTTCGATTGATCCTGACGAAGTCGATGATGATCTTGCTGATGCGATCTTAAATGGGAAGCATACCTGTCCTTCTATGCATATCGTTCTTCAAGCTGGCTCGAATGTAATTTTAAAACGTATGAATCGCAAATACACCCGCCAAATTTTCCTTAATACGGTAGAAAGATTAAAGAATGCAAATGCTGACTTTACCTTTACCACAGACGTGATTGTAGGCTTTCCTGGTGAAACAGAGAGCGATTTTGCTGAGACTATAGATGTCATGAAGCAAGTAAAATTTGCTAAAGTCCATATGTTTCCCTATAGCGAGAGAGCTCGCACAAGAGCAGCTCTTATGCCCAATAAAATTCCTCAAGAGATTATCAAAAAGAGAAAGCATGAAGTCCTGCGGACTGCTGAGCAAATAAGCTTTGAGCTTCGAGAGCAATTTATCGGCCGTCGCATGAAAATTTTGACTGAAAATATAGACCCTTCGCGTCCTGAAGAGATTTGCGGCCACACGGAAAATTTTTTGATGGTTTGGGTGCCTCGATCAAACCATGCGCCAAACGAGATCCTAGAAGTAGAATTAATAGCTAATGCTCCTGATGGTCTGATCGGACGTTTGAGTTGCAGGCAGGTCAGTTGCAGGTAACCCTATGCATATCACTATTGCCGAACGGCTCCGCCCTTTTTCGCATACAGCCGGAACCTATTGTGTGCTGCCAGGCTCACTGCTGCGTTTTCAAATATTTCCAGCCCTTTTACGTGTGCATGATCTCTCTTACGCTGTTCCTAAATTAATTCAAGAAATTCCTGTGCCTGTGAAAGGGCCTGTAAAAGAATTCACTGTACAGCTTGATCTGGAAAAAGGAGCTATTGATGTATGGGGCTTTGATCTACATGCTTATTTTCGTTATCGTATTCTTACAACCCAGCAGCCTAAACAATTTGCTCTTTACATTGATAAAGGATTGACAGCTTGGAAACCCGAGCAGTTGATTTTAAATCGTGCGGTGAATTCCTATTTTTCGACTGAGCGTTTATCGCTAGGTAACCATAAAAATCAAGATTGGGATAGGGTGGCGCTAAGAGAAAATTTAACAGAAATTTTTCCTATCTGGCTACGTTTAGGGCAGCTTTTAACTTCACCTTCAGAGGTGGCCTATGGGGGGACAGCAGCTCTTTTTAAAGATTGCCTTTCAGCTTCTAAAGAAGATGTTTATAATGCTTTTATCAATTTATTCAAAGTAGCTTTTGAAGGTATTCTTTCTCCCCGCTTGAGCGACGAGCAACATCAAGGATTTGCTCTGGAGGCTGCTCCCTCCACTTTATCGCCTCTTATTTTGTTGACCGAGGGGGCACGCATCATTCGATCCTTGTTTATCCGCACCCAACTTAATGAAATTTTTGTTTTACCCTCTCTTCCTGCACAATTTCATTGTGGACGTTTCCTTCATATTCAGTGTACTTCCTTGGGCCTGCTAGATCTAGAATGGACCAAGCACTTTATGCGACGTATGATTTTTCATGCTGAGAGTGATGATATGGTACAGTTTCATTTTCCTAAAAATGTCAAGCGTTACCGTCTAAATGGACAATTCCAGCTAGTGGAAAAGCCTATTCAGATAAGTAAGGGAAAAGTTTATATTTTTGATAGTTTTCAGCATTGATAAATTATTTTTTATCTTTCTTTTGGTACAACTAGCTTTTTAATTAAGGAAATGCAAGTAAGTCTCACTTGACTTTAGCGTGCCTGAAATTTCTAAGGCTATTCACCTTGGCTAGTTAAAATTCTCATCTGCAATTAAGTTCTTTTCTTTTTGAAAAATCCTTAAAAAATTTGCTCATAAGAGCATAAAGGGTAAAAATAAGCTTGCCAGCCAATAAACCTTTCTGCATAGCACAAAAGAAGAACTTTAATTTTGTTTAGCTCATCTAGCCGTAATATTGGCAGCAATTAGAACATTCTAATGCATCTTTAGACAATCTATAACGCTTAAAAAGTTGGGTATGACAATTGACAAAAGCTTATTAAGGATTAAACATACCATAAGAAAAAAGGTAAATTAGCTCCAGTTTAATTGACGATAGTATGGGTCATCTTAAATGGCATATCTTGCAGATTGCAAGAGCTTAAGTACTGGGTAGCAGTAAAAAGTGGAGGGAATGTTGCTTTACTTCAAAGCAGATCAAATATTTTCGCGCTTACTTAAAGGATCCTGTGATTGCTAAGACCAATCGCATTGCAGCAGAAGGTTTAAGAAACGTAGTTATGGCATGTAAGAGGGAAGTGTTATACTGCTGAATTAGAACTCTTTATGGCCAAGGAAAATCTATTGCAGGGGTTTTGACAGTTGCTCTATATGTATCATACTAGGTAACCCATAACTTTTATTATCGGCAGAGCCATTTATATCTTGATCTGTGACCGCTCACTAAATTGATGTATTTATATGATTATTAAACAAAAAAAGCTTGCTTTAAAAAATAAAAATCACAAATAATAATTGGTTTAATTAAGGAAATGAGATGGTAAATGCATTAGCAAATAATGATAACAATAAAAATGCGGTTTCTTCTTTTCCCCCTCAGCTTGCTGTTTGCTCTATAGAGCAGCTTCCCGATGAGTTGCTATTACATATTTTTTCTTTTTTGCAAGCTTCCGATCTCCTTGAAGTTGAACTGACATGCCATCAATGGAAAAATTTGGCAGAGGAGGAGACTTTATGGAAAAGTCTTTATGTACGGTATTTTAAAGTTATTGAGCCGGTGGGTGACACTTACAAAGAAAGCTATTTTAGTCTATCTGAAGCTGACCATCATTGGGGAAAAATAGATGAATTGTTTGAGAGCTTTAAAATCTGTTAATTAAGGAAATGAGATGGTAAATATATTAGCAAATAATGATAACAATAAAAATGCGGTTTCTTCTTCCCTCACTCAGCCTCCTGTTGGCTCTATAGAGCGTCTTCCCGATGAGTTGCTATTACATATTTTTTCTTTTTTGCAAGCTTCCGATCTCCTTGAAGTTGAACTGACATGCCATCAATGGAAAAATTTGGCCGAGGAAGAGATTTTATGGAAAAGTCTTTATCAACAGTATTTTAAAATGATTGAGCCTGCGGCTGAAACTTATAAAGAAGACTATTTTCGTATGTCTAAAGCTGACCATGATTGGAGAAAAATAGATGAATTGTTTAAGGGCTTTAAGGTATGTGAATTCGGGCAATGGGATTGTAAATATGCTTGTAAATAATGATAACCATAAAAATGTGGCCTTTTCTTCCCTCACTCAGCTTACTATTAGCTCTATAGAGCAGCTTCCCGATGAGTTGCTATTACATATTTTTTCTTTTTTGCAAGCTTCCGATCTCCTTGAAGTTGAACTGACATGCCATCAATGGAAAAATTTGGCA
>NZ_JAEMUE010000032.1:0-1312 GCF_018342435.1 Neochlamydia sp. AcF65 | reverse complement strand
TTTAGCGATGAACTCAATCTAGATCATCCTCTTATCCAGCTATCCAAATTGATTGAATGGAAGCAGCTGGAAGAAGAGTTTGATAAGCTGTTTGTAGAAAAGATAGGGCAGCCAGCTAAGCCTGTAAGGCTAGTTGTAGGGCTCTTTATCTTGCAGCATATGTATGGGCTTTCGGATGTAAATGTGGTGCATCGATGGGTAGAAAATCCTTATTGGCAATACTTTTGTGGGTATGAGTTTTGGCATCATGCGCTGCCTATTCATCCTACTTCTTTAATTAGATGGAGATCTAGATTAGGCGAAGCTGGACTTAGCAAGATTTTACAAGGGACGATTGCAGCAGCTGTTCTGACAGGCGCAGTGAAAAAAAAAGCTTTAAAAAAGTCATTGCCGATACAACCGTAATGCCTAAAGCTATCGCCTTTCCTACCGATGCCAAACTTTACTTTAAATCTATTCAAGCGCTTGTAAAAATGGCCGATAGTAGCCAAATCACTTTGCGCCAAACCTACAAAAAGCTAGCTAAAACAGCATTGTGCATGCGTGCTCGCTTAAGCCCATGCCCGTCAGCTGAAAAGAGCAAAAAGAGAAGAAAAAAGGCTGCATAATTATTTGGGAAGGTTAATCCGTGATTTTGAAAGAAAGACAGAAGGACAAGCTCTTGAGACAGAAAGCTCTTATCTTTTAGAAATTATCAAGCGTATTTATGCTCAACAAAGGAATGATTCTCGCAAAGTTTATAGCTTGCATGAACCCCATGTAGAATGTATTGCTAAAGGTAAAGTAGAGAAAAAATATGAATTTGGCTGCAAAGCTTCACTAGTCATCACGCATCAAGAGGGGTTAGCTTTAGATCTTAGAGCCATTCATGGTAACCCCTACGATGGGCACACCCTTGAAGAAGCTATTGAAAATGCTCAAAACAACGGTGGCAATAATATTGAAGTAGCATTTGTAGATAAAGGCTATCGAGGCCATACAGTAAAAGGTAAAACCATATTTACCTCTGGGCAAAAAAAAGGCCTCACCAAATGGATTAAAACTCAACTCAAAAGACGCCAAGCCATAGAACCCCATATCGGCCATATGAAGAATGATGGCAAACTGGGACGCAACTATCTTAAAGGCCGTTTGGGAGATTGCTTTAACGCCATTTTATGCGGGATTGGCCATAACATGCGTTTAATCTATAACTGGCTAGTCGCTCAAAGTTCTCCCAAACATCTTTATTCAGGCTAAAAAAGCTTAATTTCTTCTTTAAATTGCTTTATAATCCTATCTTGAAGGCTACCTCCTGCTCTAAAACTCTTAA
>NZ_JAEMUE010000031.1:0-133993 GCF_018342435.1 Neochlamydia sp. AcF65 | reverse complement strand
CACCAGCAGTAAGCCAAGCGGCGCTAAAATCTATGAAAGCAACCATTAGGCAATGGAATATAAGAAATAGAACAGATTTAGAACTTGGAGATATAGCCAAAATGTATAATCCAGTTATCAGAGGATGGCTAGTATACTATGGGAAATATTCTCCATCAGCTCTATACAAATTCTGCAGACATTTCAATAAGACACTAGTGGCTTGGGGAATGCGTAAATACAAGGAACTTGCAGGTCATAAAACAAGAACGACTATCTTTATAGGAAAGATAGTAAAAGAAAACCCAGAGTTATTTGTACACTGGAATAAAGGAATGATAGGAGCGTTTGCTTAATTGGGAGCGGTATGAATTGAGAGGTTCCTGTACCGTTCTAAGAGAGGCTTGTGGGGAAGTTCCACAGGTCGACTCACCACATTGACCATTCTCGCACTAAAGCCAGGCATCCTCAAACCAATGGAATCTGCGAAAGGTTTCATCAGACCATCCAAAACGAATTTTATGCCACAGCTTTTAGGAAGAAAGTGTTTAAAAATGTTGAAGAATTACAAGGGGATGTGGATAAATGGATGAATGAGTATAATAATGAGAGAACACATACAGGAAAGTATTGTTTTGGCAAGACGCCTTTACAAACATTCTTAGATGCCAAACATCTTGCACAAGAAAAGATGTTAGATAAGTTACAACTGACAGAAATAGTACCTGCCAGGTAACTCATGTTTGTCAGGTCAAGTACTGTCTAGGACAATTTAAAATTAGATTGTGCAACAAATTTTCTGTAAAATCTGAGATCTTTTTCTTCTAACTTATTTTTTTAAGGTGTTTTGCCCCTTTTTAGATTGTTCGCATCAATTTTAATGAGCCCCCCTTCATGGAGTGAGGGGGCACAATTAAAATTGACACTCACAATCTTAAGAGGCAAAAATATTGTTTATCTTTTTTGTTCTCACTCTCTTATCTTCAAGTATACTTTATCACTCATCCAATCCTCATGAATCTCCTGAAGCACTGCTGTAACCAATCTTTCGCATGATTCTTCATTTGGAAACACTCTTACTACTCTTGTGCGTCTCTTAATCTCCTGATTCAGTCTTTCCATCATATTAGAAGTTCTAATTTTTACGTGATGATGGAAAGAAAATTGAAAAAATGTCAGCCCCTCCTCTACATTGTTTTCAAGCCACTCTACAAACTTAAGAGCCGTTTTTTCATACTTTTCTACTGCCATCCTTGTGCACTCTAAAGCTAAATTTAAATTCGGGCAATTAAAAATGTCTCGCATCACTTGCCCTATTTCTTCTTTCATTTCTTTTTTAGGTGCATATCCTTGAGCATTTTGAGCCATATGAAATGTACATCTTTGCCAAGGCACACCAGGGAACACCTCTTTCCTAGCTGATCCTAGGCCACTATGGTCATCTGAAATAATAAGTTCGAGCCCATGCATGCCCCGTTTTGAAGATTTTCAAAAAAGATTTTCCAATGAATTTCTGCTTCAGAAAGGTTTACTGAAATACCTAAAATCTCTCTCGTTCCTTTTTCATTAACGCCTATGGCTGAAAATACGGCTAAATCCCTTACGTAGCCGCCATGTCTAACCTTTTCGTATCTAGCATCTATATAAAGGTACTTTATTCTTTCTAGAGGCCTTTCACGAAAGGCTTTTAACTCTTCATCCAAAAGGCTTGTTAATCTAGAAACTTGAGTAGCACTAATATCAAAGCCACAGAGCTCTTCGGTGATTTGCTTAATACGTCTTGTAGAAACGCCTTGTACATACATTTCGGCTATAGCAAGCTTTAAAGTTCTTTCTGAACGGCATCCCTTTTCTATACATGAGGGATAAAACTTTAAATCCCGCACTTGCGGTATTTTCAGTTTCAATAACCCGGAGCGAGTATTTAAGGTTTTATCTTTAAATCCATTAGAATAGCCTTTCCGTTCTTCTGTGCGTTCATAGGATTCTGCCCCTATACATTTTTTCGCTCAATTTTCATTAATTCATTCAGTAACTTTTCTCTAACAGGTGCAAAATTGTCAGTGGGTGTAATTAAAAGTGTTGGCAAGATAAGGAAGGATTAATACATACTGAAAGTGTAGTAAAAGGAGGTTGCATATGCTTAACGAAGAAGAAGTTAATAAAGTATTTAATCGCTTAAAGGAGCATCCCAGTCTATTAGAATCCATCAGAGATTTATTAGATATTACCGAAGGAGTTAAAGGGATTGAAGTGGCGGATGATGCTGAATTTGCTCTTATTCCCGAAGTTAGAGGCTTAGGGAAAAAATGCCTTGAGGATTGGGCAAAGCATCAAGTAAATGAACAAGAAGCCAAGGCTCGGGAAATGAAATTAAGACAGCATTCCAAAAAAAACTAAATTGGCATACAACATTTGGGATAGTAGGGATGGAAGAGAGGTGCTTCCTACAAGCAGGACAATTGATTAGACCCTTTTCTTTTTCTTCCAAGGTTAGATGTAGAGGGTATTTTTTACCATTAGAACGAGCAATAACCGACTTTGGAGCAGATATTGCGTTTGGAAAAGTAGGAGAAAAGATGAAGGATCATTATGGAATTGAAGCTCCTTCTTCTATGGTTAGATTGATTACCCAAAAGCATGCAAGCAAAATAGCTAAGCTAAAAAAAGAAGCAGTAAGCCAAGAAGCAATTATTATCAGTGAAACAGATGGAAGTATGGTACCCATTGTGGAGATAGATGAGGCCGACAAATAAGCAAAAAAAGATGCAAGAAAAGCAAGGAAAGTATGTGTGTGCCACGAGCACATCGTAGATGTGCGTAACTATATGAAAGATGAGGGAAAATGACTCCTCGAAGTCGCTTTGCAGGAAGAGATTTCAAACCACCTTAAGCTGCTTTGGTCAAAAGCCAAGGTAGTGAGCGTTAAGGAAAAGGTATGATAAACATATCAGGTGAGGGCTAAGGAGACGAACGAAAGTGAACTATTGGCTCAAGTGTCGAAAGCTTGCTCAATGACGTCAAAACTGGGGGCTGCATACTCTTCCAAGATAAATTTAGGGGAAACCTGTTTACTGCCTAAATGGCGTCCGGCATAGAGATAGCGTGAACTTAGTCTAGGCTTTTGTATGGAACGTGGGAACCTCATAGATGATGTTAAGAGAAAACCATATAAGTGAAGAACACAAAGTGGGAAATATCGAAGCATGTATGAGGGACAGATCAACTCGTAGTAGTGAAGAAGCCTTTGTAATGAAGGGGGAGCGAAGGGGTTGAATTGTTCAATCCACCTCAATAAGTCAAGTAGAAATACGAGGAACTTATGAGGGTGGGGAAAAAAGGCTGGAAAGCTTGAAGAACAATAGGAGCCGTATGAAGCGAGAGTTTCACGTACGTGTCTGTGGGAGCCTAAGGGGGAAGTCCCCTTGGGCGACCCGATTACCTTCTTGACTGTCAAGAAAGGTTGTTTTCCCAGCCTAGCAATCTGCAGAAAAAGAGAGAAATTTCTTGTCATTATAAATGTGTAGATTAGCTTAAGCTTGCTTAGTTGTAGGAAGGAAAGCGGATGACTTGTTTAAAGATAAGATGGCTAAAAATTTTTTATTTCATTTTAGCTCACCCCCATTTAAAAAGCACATATGGCCATTCTACAATTGAAAACGCTGCCTTATTTCTTCTGCAATATCTTTCAAAGGATTTGCCGTTAATTCAAAGTCTTGCAGCTTAGACAATTGCCCGATTTCTGCAGGCAGAGTGGTGAGCTGGTTTTGATTTAAGTCAAGCCATGCCAGCTGAGACAGCTGCTCGATTTTCGCAGGCAGAGCGGTGAGTTGGTTTTGATTTAAGTAAAGCGCTCGTAGTTGAGACAATTGCCCTATTTCTACAGGCAGGCTAGTGAGCTGGTTTTGATCTAATTGAAGGTTTTTTAGCTGAGACAGCTGCCCGATTTCCATAAGCAAAGCGGTGAGCTGGTTTTGATTTAAGTCAAGCTCTTGCAGCTGAGACAATTGCCCTATTTCTACAGGCAGGCTGGTGAGCTGATTTTGATTTAAGTAAAGCCTTTGTAGCTGAGACAATTGCCCTATTTCTACAGGTAGGCTGGTGAGCTGATTTTGATTTAAGTAAAGCCTTTGTAGCTGAGACAGCTGCCTGATTTCTGCAGGCAGACTGGTGAGCTGGTTTTGATTTAAGAAAAGCTCTTGTAGCTCACGCAGCTGCCCGATTTCTGTAGGCCAAGCGGTGAGCTGGTTTTGATTTAAATAAAGCTCTTGTAGCTGAGACAGCTGCCCGATTTCTGCAGGCAGACTGGTGAGCTGGTTTTGGCTTAAAAAAAGCTCTTGCAGCTGAGATAACTGGCCTATTTCTGGGGGTAAAAGTCAAGCCTACTCTATATAAATCTAAAATCATGATGTTTTTACAATTTTCTTCAATCCAATCTCTAAAAAGCTCCCCTTTTTTCCCTAGAGGCAAGTGCTTAATTTCTTCTCGGCTCAAGTATTCTTCCCCACCAGGAAGCTTTTTCCAAAGTAAAAGGCGATTAACATTTAAGAGATAAGAAGAGTAATTAGCCAGAGTTAAGCCTCTTTTTTCTTCTGTTTTCCATTTAAATTCTAAAGGAGAAATAGATTTAGCTAAGGTAAAAACTTGTTTAAAAACTTGATAAACTTTTTCAGTAGAGGTAAGTCCAGGATTGAGTTGATAAACTTTAGCTAACACAAGAGCTCGCTGGGTAGTGGCATTCACCATGGGAAAATGAAGCTGGGCTATTTTTTTATAAAGAGAAGGCAGCACTTCAGAAGCCAGCAGATGATGCCATCTTTTACACACGCTAAATAAGGAAGGAACTGCGCAAGCCTCTAAGATAGGGAGCAGCAATTCATTGGGCAAGCTTTCAATAGAGACTGAAGAGATAGGATGCATTTTATCTCCTTGAGTAGTAATGACCTTTTATCATTTTTACTTCTTAAAGACAGAATAAAAAAATTAAAAAAGCAAGTCAAACGAATTCGGATCCTCATCAATAAAAGATAGCTCCTTGATGATCTACCACTGGCGCTTTTTTTCCGGATAGATTTAAGGAAAGGGGGGCCTTCCAAGCATTTAGGAGTAGCCACAGGTTTTGAGGATTAAGTGACGCGGCAATTTTGGTTTGGTTAATTCGCCTTAAATTAATATTCTAGGAGCTCTTTTTTTAATGCTATATTTTCTTTACAATTCAATCATTATAAAGCTCTTAATTTCTTGCAAAGTTTACTATGAAACCAAGAGCCTATCCCGATAATCTGCCTATCCAAAACATTATAAGACTAAAATTTAACAACCCTTTCCAATACTTCACTTGTCTTTCCCATCGCACAACGATTCTTCTAAACTTTCGTTGTAGCCAAGATATGGCTCTTTCAACTTGCCACCTCCATTTCTTGAGCTGGCAGGCAATCACCTCAGCTTTCTTGATAGCCCCTATTCTTCGTCTAGGTATAAATGGATATATTTTCCTTTTTAGCAGCTTCTCCCTAAGTTCCTCTGAGTCGTATCCTTTATCAGCTTCTAAAATAGGTATGACTTGGCTGAATTCATAAAGCCTTTGCAGCTTATCCATATGCGGATCAATCAACTTTTCCACCTGTTTCCTTTCATCTCCTTTAGCGCTGGTTACTTCAAAGCTTAATGGACTGCCATTGCCGTCTACTAGAAGATGGGTAGTCATGCCTTTACCCTTGTAACCATAGTCTATTAACTCACCGCCTCCCTTCCCCCCCTGAAAAAAAAACCATCGATGGCTAGTCTTTCCCAATTAATCATTCCCGCTACATCTGCGCATTCCTTTAATGCCGCTAGCAAGCTATCTAAAGTTCCATCTTCTTGCCATTTACCTAGCCACCGATGAGTAGCAGATCTTGATCCCCAATTCGGTCCTTTAGGCAGATCACACCAACGTGAGCCGGTAATCAAAATCCAAAATAAGCTATTACAAATCTTTCTCCAGGGAGTATGCGGCTTTCCCTTTAAATTTTTTGGAGGATTCTGCGGCCAAAGCGGTTGTAAGATTCTCCATTGAGTATCTGTAAGTCCTTCAAATCTTCCTGGCATACATCTTCTCCTTCTTAAAAAAGAAGAGTATACACTAGGATTTAAATTTCTCAATATTATCGGGATAGGTTCAAACAAGCTAAATAGCCAACAAGGCCGCCTTTCTAAATTCCGCCTTAGTGGCGAACTCAATCAAAATCATCCTCTTATTTAAGCTATCTTAAGTTGATTGGATGGGAGCAGCTAGAGGAAGAATTTAATAAGTTGTTTGTAGAAAAATAGGCTAACCAGCTAGGCCTGCAAGGTTAGTTGTAGGGCTCCTTACCTTGTAATACTTGTAGGAGATTTCTGATAAAAATGTAGCGTGTCGATGGGTAGAAAATGCTTACTGGCAATATTTTTGTGGGTATGATTTTGGCACCATGCGCACCCATCCTATTTCTTTAATTAACACGAGTTATCGAATAAGGAAATAATTGAAAAAAGACCTTTACCTGGTTTAAAAATGTTTTTCACCAAAAAAACTTAAAGATAGAAGGTCAAAATGATCGAAAAAGATAGCCACTTGTTAATCTCCATTAACATGGCATGTTCTTAAGGAAATCCTATTGTTGCCTCTCTTCTCACTTATGATATGCTTGCATTTCTTAAAGCAAGGCTTTCCTAAAATTACTTCGCTATACAATACAAGCCACTCCTTAAAGCCTTTCAAAGAGTCTATCAAGGACTACAAAATTTACTCAGAAATTCTAGGCCTGCCTGAGACGAGTTAGAAAATAAAATGTAATAAAATGGCTTGCTGTCAGAAGTAGAGCCATAACACTTCAGACTATGGGTTTAGCAAGAGGCCCTTTCTATAGGGGAGAAATTTTACGAAAGAGGGTAGCGGGCTCTTATAAAGCCTAATAAAGCTCTTATTTCAAGATTTGCGGCCTGATACAACGACTTTCAAGTTATCTAGCAATTCACAAATAAGGGATTGATGGACTTTAGAAATCGAGACGCTTTTTTGATCAAGGATTGCTGTAAGCTTCTTGAGTTGTTGAATAGTATTTTCTCCCCAATTTGGCCCCCTTTTATCTTTGTCTTCTAAAGGGAAAAGCTCTCGAATTTTAATTAAGAGTTCAGCTTTTGTTTCCCCTTGATAAGACTCTACAAAATTTTGCTTTTTTTCTAAAGGGGCTTCTCGGCTTGCCAAAGTATAAACGGCCTGACGAGGCATCGCTTCAATTTGAGGACGCAATTTTTTGGGGAGCTGCTCATAAAATTCATAATACTGTAAGAAATTATAAGGGGTTTGACGGTTGCCATAGGCTGCTAATAGCCAAGCTGTAAAAGCACCATCCCTATAACGCGTGAGAATGGATTGAGCTTTTTTTATGCGTTCTCCATGCAAAATTGCAGCTTGGTTGTTGATTGCTTTGACTTCAGAAGTAATAGAGGTTAGAGAGGTAAAGTCTTGCTCCAAGTCTTCCTTGCCTACGGCATATTGACGCAATAGATTAAGAAGAAATTCTTTTTCTTTATCATTTAATTCACTGAGGCTAAAAATCCCCGAAAAGCTGGTAAGATTTCCACTGGCTGATTGCTTAGCTAAGGCAGACATTTTAGAAGTTTGACTATTTTTCTTGAGACGCTCTGATATCAAGCTGTTAACATGGCTCATGGTTTTTTGTATCCTTAAGGATTTGAAGGTAAAGAGTGGTAAAAATTTTATTAGTTAAGGCGTTAATTTTTAGTCTAAAAGTGGGTCTTTTTTCTTAGCGATCATCTTTTATGGGCGGGTCAATGTAAAGCGGCTTGACATTATAAGCGTTTGAGAAGTTCTTTAGTTAAGGCAATATAGTCTTCAGCTGCCCTGCTATTAGGTACAGTATCAAAGATGGGCTTACCAAATATGGAAGCTTCTGATACACAGATGTCTCTACGTATTTTAGTTTTTAAAAGTTTTTTTGGAAAAGTTTTATCGATGACTTCTAAAAAAGCCTCATTGCTTTTTCCACGAGGGTTCCAAAAAGATAAAATCACTCCTAATAAATTTAAAGGGTGGCGTTGCCCAATGCTTTCCATAAACTGCGAGAGTCTTTCCAATCCTTTAACGCTGTAGAATTCTGGGGTTGCACATACTAGCGCATGCTGAGCGGCAATCAAAGCCGATTCAGTTAACCAACAAAGAGAAGGAGGGGTATCAATAATAGTAAAATCGTAGGGAGCATCTTTAATACAGTCACTTAATCTCTCATGAGAGTAGCGGTCAGAAGCCAGCTGGCCAGTAACTTCCACACGCTCGAGCCATGTATCTGCAGGAATAAGATCAAGGTTGCCAACACTAGTCTTCTTGATAACTTCTTTTAGAGTTTTATTACCTTGCAAAACTGTAGCCATGCTATCATTTTCATCAGGATCGAATCCTAAGCCTGTTGTTAAGTTGGCTTGTGCATCAAAATCTATTAAGAGCACCTTTTTTTTATGAAACTTAGCTAAGGCAGCCCCTAAATGCAAAGCACTAGATGTTTTAGCTGTTCCTCCCTTAAAGCTGCTAATAGCTATACAATGCATGATGAGGAAGTCTCCTTCTTAAAAGGTGTTTCCAAGCTTCGGCTCTTTCTTTCTTGCTCTATCTGTAGGATTAATTCATCCAGTTTAATTTGGCCATGTACTACATTGTCACGAGTGCGCAGATTAATGGTCTTATTCTCCTGTTCTTGATCACCTACAGTCAAAATGTAGTTAATCTGGGCAAGCTGAGCATTACGGATTTTTTTGCTGACAGATTCGCTGGCATCATCTACATCTACATGAAAGCCCTTCTTTTTCAGTGTAGCGCATATTTCATCAGCATAAGGAGCATGTCTATCAGCTACAGTCAAAATACGCAATTGAAGAGGGCTAATCCATAAAGGAAATTTTCCTGAAAAATGCTCAATCAAAATACCAAAAAATCGCTCCACGGAACCAAAGATGGCCCGATGCAGCATGACAGGCCGTTGTCTGCTTCCATCGGCTGCGGTATATTCTAATTGGAATCTTTCGGGAAGAGCCATATCCAATTGTATAGTTCCACATTGCCAAGTACGATTGATGGCATCGCGAATATGAAAGTCAATTTTAGGCCCATAAAAAGCCCCATCGCCTGGATTAATTTTATAAGAATATCCTGACTCGTCTAAAGCTTCTTTCAAGCCTTTGGTAGCCATTTCCCATTCTTCATCGCTACCAATTGTATTCTTTTCTGGGCGGGTGGAAAGTTCCAAATGATAATGCAATCCAAAAGTAGTATAAAGGCTGTCGGCCATATGAAGAATAGAAAGGATTTCCTGTTTAATATCACTAGGCTTCATGAAAATATGAGCATCATCCTGGTGGAAGCTACGGCAGCGAAATAACCCTGATAAAGCGCCTGATGGTTCATAACGATGTACATTACCTATTTCTGCCACACGTAGAGGAAGTTCTCGATAGCTATGTACTTGAGACTTGTAAAAAAGCATACAGCCAGGGCAATTCATGGGTTTAATAGCATAATCATGATCTTCAATAGAAGAGGAAAACATATTTTGCTTATAGTTAGTCCAGTGGCCTGAAAGCTCCCACAGTTCACGCGCCATCAGCGTAGGAGTTTTAATTTCAATGTAGTTGCCCTCTTCTAAATATTCTCGAATGAATTTTAATAAGGTGTTCCAGATGATCATTCCTTTATGATGAATAAAAGGCATGCCAGGAGCTTCTTCTTTAAGAGAGAATAGATCCAGATGAGGTCCTAAGACTTTATGATCCCTTTTTTTAGCTTCTTCGATTTGCTGCAAATATTCTTTAAGCATTTTACGCTCGGGAAAAGAGATGCCGTAAATACGAGTAAGCATTTCTTTTTGAGGATCGCCTTTCCAATAAGCTCCCGAAGTTTTCATTAACTTTATGGCTTTAACCTTTCCTAGATTAAAAAGATGAGGCCCGCGGCAAAGATCAAAAAATTCACCTTGCTGGTAGCCTGTAAGCTCCGAATCAAAGCTGTTGATTAATTCAGTTTTATATTTATTATTTTTAAAAGCTTGTAATGCTTGTTCTTTGGAAGAAAAAATTTCTCGTTGCGTGATATAGTTTTCGCCAATGATAGCTTGCATTTCTTTTTCAATTTTTTCAAAATCGTTTTCTGAAATATTTAGATTGGCAAAATCATAATAGAAACCATTCTCGATGGGTGGTCCAATTGTGGGTTTAGCTTCTGGATAGAGACGAAGGACCGCTTGGGCTAGTATATGAGCAGATGTATGCCAGAAAATCTCTTTACCCTTAGGATCTTCAAAGCTAAAAAATTCGACCTCATCTCCTTCGCTTAATTCTTGCGAAAGGTCATATTTTTTTCCATTAATACTTACCCCTAAAGCTTGATGAGGGCCCCGAAGATTCATCTTTTCTGCTAAATCTCTAGCTGTACTTTTTTCAGAAATTTCTATAGGTTGCTGGTTATTCAATTTGACGAACATGGTAATTAGCTTATCCTTAAGATGATAATTAATAATAACCTTCCTTAAAACATTTGGCAAGGAAAGAAATTGTCGAAGTTAACAGACAATAGGGAGGCCATGCAAGTAAAAAAGAGGAAATGAGGAGTCCATAAGCCTCGATGGATGGTTTAAGCAAATAAAAGCTTTTAGTTAATATGTTTGTTGTAATTTATTTAATTTAATTATTTTAATGTTAATTAATGGTTTTTTTTACTTAAATCTACTCTTTATATAATATGCTTGTTAATGTTATGGTTTCGCCATCTACCATTTATCTTGAAAGTTTAGGATAAGTATGCTTAAATTTTTTAAGCTCTTATTGGAGAGTCTGCTCTTTTAAGACTTCTTATCTTCAATATTCTAAATATGAGAAATTCTTCCTTAGAATGCATGCTATCATGGTATCACGACGAAAAAATTGCTTATAAAGAGCTTAATGCTTATAGCTGGGGATGATGCGAACATTGTGGCATTTTGGCGATTTGGAGCAGCTTTATCATTAATTCCATAAAATGCAGATGATAAAGATTTAAGAAAAGGGGGCTGCGCCTTCTCTAGCCAGACTAAAGATAAAGTAATAGAAATCACTCAAAAAGCTATGAACCCATTATCAAATCCTTTTTTCTCTTCATATGCTGGCAATAAGCCAAGGAACTGATTTTTTAAAGGATTTAAGGAAAAGGAAATAGGCATCCATCCAGATTAAACGACCTAAAAGGGATGATGCACAGGGTTTTTTAGAAAACTTGGGCAAGAATTTTTTAAGTGAGATGAAAAGAGATCGAAAGACTTTAGCGCGAAGTCAGAATGGCTTATGAGGTGAATGTAGATCTAAAAAAAGTCTTTGAAGTCGCACTGCTAGCATAAATGGGGCAAAAAATCTTGTAAAAAGGATGTCGGTTGACAGAGTTTGGCTAAGAAAGAAAAAGGGAATGCAACAAAGAGGCCGTGATATAGGGAGAGATAATCGAATATCTATAAAAAGAGATCCTAAATATCTTAAGAAAAAATAGTTTTTCTCTCCTCCATTCTTAATCTTTTAATCGGGGTGGTAACTTGCCTACTGTTTTTTACGTTGTTTTAAACAAATTAACGGAGAATAAGCTTTAAGAGGCTTTTGCTTATTGAATGCTT
Source organism: Neochlamydia sp. AcF65 (assembly GCF_018342435.1). Classification (NCBI taxonomy): domain Bacteria; kingdom Pseudomonadati; phylum Chlamydiota; class Chlamydiia; order Parachlamydiales; family Parachlamydiaceae; genus Neochlamydia; species Neochlamydia sp. AcF65. The sequence goes on along the minus strand of NZ_JAEMUE010000031.1, from coordinate 122,345 downwards.
TTTTGTAACTTATTGTCTCCTTATAGATGATAAAAAAAATTAGACATAAGGTTGTAGAATTGGAATTTGAGAAAATTTTATCTTTTTTATACAGTTCACCCTATCCTATAAACGATAGAAATTTTTTTGCTAGAATTTTTACTTTTATTTCTCAGCGCCGCAAACGCTTTCTAGCTAAGGATGCTGATAATTTGAAACGTGTTTGCAGCGAGGAATACGATGAACTTTCCAAGAGATTAGATCTATCAAAATTTCAAGAAAGTTGCGCAGTGCGTAATGCATTAAAAACTAGGAGGTTAGCTAATCTACTAATCAATGATAAAGGAGAGTTAAATTTTGCTTTACTCACTAAAGTTATCCATCTTATTTCCCAGCACCTCTACTTTCTAGGCCCTGAGCGTCAACATGACTCAGTACGTCAGGAGCATCTCTTAAAAGCTTTGAAAGTATTAAATGAGAATAAAGATGTTCAAAGACAGCTGCACATCATTCAAAAGCCTTACTCCAATAAAATTGCTGAACAGCTAATTATTGCTACCTTGCAGCTACCTGAAAAAACTACTCTTACTAATGCTCATGCACGTCGGGCAGCGCTTTCGGCTTTTCTTTGTTATCTTAGGCAAAATATAGGTTCTTGTTTTGCTACTGCTCCCTGCCTTATCATTCATGATGAGCAGCCTCTTAGATTTTTATTAGATATTGATGAGTTGCTAACTACAGGGCGATTAAAAAGGACTTGGGGTGGAGCGGAATATTCTGTGCCTTTAAGCCCTTCCTGGGGCTCAGGAGATCTTAAGAAAGTCATCTCGACTTCCCTAGCAAATTTATCTCTATCTCCAGGCTTAATAGCTGCCTGCGAGGTAGTAGGGTTAGTCGATGCAGAAGCAAAGCTAGATGCAAAATCTCGCAAGTTAAAAGCGTTAGTCCAAGAGATTATAAAAGTTCAAGATGAAAATTTTATCTTTTATATTTCTGCTGAACAGCTGCTTAAAGTAATTTTGCTAAAATATTTTAATATTAGCGCAAAGGATCTAGAGGATTACCAACAGAGGGCCTCAGGGTTGATGCAAAGTAGCTTGATGTTTCAAGTTCCTCAAGCAGGCTCTAGTAAAGGCCAAGCCTGCGCTAATTTCTTACTTCACTACGACAAAGCTAAAGAAGCTTTTAAGGCCCTTGCCGATAATGCGCTTTTAAAAGCTTGGGAGTTTACAGTGGCCAGCTTTGCGGAAGATAAAGCAGGTTTTACTCAGTGGAATCTGTATGCTAGCTTAGGCTTAGAACCGCAAGAAAAAGGAGGAATTGGCCAGTGTTTACATGCTTTCTTACAAAAAAAGCTTGAGGAGACCCAAGCTAAAATGCAAAATTTGGAGGAAGAACATGCCCAAATTTATGCCCAAGTGAAGTATTTAGAAGGACGTATGCAGCATGCTTCTGAAAAAGAAGCTGCCTGGTTAAAAGCCGAATATCAAAGTAAGCGCAATGAGTTTTATACTTTCGAGGATTTAAAAAACAAAACTCATAGGAAAGCCTCAAGGTATGCAAACTTATTTAATCTAATCATTCAGTATTATACAGAGCTTTTCCCCAAGTATTTTCAGGAAGTATATGATGCTGATATGCATGATTTTACTTCAAGCCCTTATGACGATAGCCCTGCAGGCTTTCGATTGCTTTATAAATTTGGGAGGAACAATCCGGCTTCTTGGATGCGTATTTATGAACCCTCTCAATTCATTGATTCTTTAGCAAGCTTTTTTTCAACCACAGAAAGTGAAATAGCTTCGAGTGCGGAATTGGAGGGGATGAAAGATGAATATGCCGAAATGGTTACCGCTATTATTTCGCATGTGCGAACCCAAGAATTTTTGGAGACCTCCTTTCATCGCATGGCAGCAGCTCATCACTCCCGTATAGTTCCCTCTCCTTTAGAACATTTAGACCAGATTGAAAAGAAGCCCTGGTGCTATACCTCGGGGGGTAGCATGGAAACTTTAGTAGCTACCTACTTTCGACGGGATAGCAAGCCAGTAAAAATTAGCCGCTGGATAGAAAGCCCTGTAGAATTTTTGGTTTTTTTAACAGATATTATGAAACAATCTCCTCCTTCTATTAGCGAAAGGTTTCTTAAAGATAATACCAAGCTTATGCTAATGCACTCTCCTACCCATGCCTTTGGTTTTAGACCAGGCTTGAGTCCTTTTAAAGAAGCTTGGGCAAATGATGCTTTTACTTATACATGGATAAGGGACAATTTGATTGCCCCTATGTCTAATTTCATCGAGCGCATACGCTTAAATAATGAGATGTTAGATTATCTTGTCGACTCTATTTCTCAAGGGCTACCTGCACGTTATAGGCATTCTTTTAGAAAGAAACTTACAGGTTTACCCGCTCCTATGAAAACAGTAGATTTTCGAAATTATTTATTAGAGCAAATCCAACAGGAGCGGGGGCTAGGGGCACAAGAAAGAGCTGCGCTTTCGTCCGATGTAATTGATGGAACTTTATACAGCTTATTGCCACTATTTTCTCTAGAAGAGTTAGAAGAACGCGTAAAAAATGTTTTTGAGGAACTAAAAGATATTATTTTTATCGATGAAAATAAATTTCCACTACAAGCTTGTTTAAGGGCTTTGATCAAAAGTTCTCCGAAGACTAAAGTTGTTACCTCTCAAGCCTTACAGGATATCTGTAAAGCGATTGTATGCCTTTATCTAGATCGTACTTGTTGCTCTATAGATTATCATCGCCGCGTGATCCAAGCTGTTCAAAAGCTAGGTTATGCCATGCCTAGCTCAATTTTTTTTGCGGATACCAATTGGGTAAAAGATTATTTTGCCTTTGTGGTCAATCCTGGCAATGGCTCTTTAGAGTTATGGCGGGTAGATGTTTTAGGGTCAACAGGCTACCCGATGAGCCTTTGGGAGCATTGGTTAAACGGCTCGCAGCGCCAGTCTCAATGGGGAGTGTATCCACGTCCTTATGAATATACTTTCTAGCTTTATCAAGCGCTCAGGATGAATCAATTCAAACAAGCTTTAGAATACCCATAAAAATTAATTAATTTATTAGATTTTTTTATCTACCCCTGCTTATTGGCAAGGCTAGAAATTGCTTTTTATATAGTTCAAAGCTGTTTTTTCATTTTAAATAGATCCCGCTTATCTAAAACCATTTTTAAAATTAAGGCACAGGTTTTTATACATGCTTGCATAAGAAGTTGTAGAAAAGAGTATTGTTAGGCTAATGTCCGAGTAACCCTCTCTTTTTCATCAGCTTTTGCTTTTTTCTTGTTAAAGCTGTCTTAGAATACCGTTTAATTAAGCTGCTGATATAGAGTTTAAAAAGTAAATTCACCCCTACAAGCTGACCCTTTCTTTAAAAATATAGCTTTTATTAAGTATCTGTTTGCATAAAGGGCTGCCCAAAAGCACACAACTCTTCCTTTTTAGATAGAAAATCATCCAAGGTAATAAAAAACTCCACTAGCTATTAAACGATTAAAATTTTCACTGCGGTCATTAACTTATCTTTTTTTTTCATTATTATGAAGTTTAGCTTCTAATGTTATTCTCGGCTTTATTTGCCTCCTTTAACATTTAGCTTAGTGTCCTTCTCACTGGCTTTTCAAAGGGTTTTTCTGTAAGGATATAACTTTATTAAAAACTATAAACATAATTTAAAATTCCTCATTTATCCGGAATAAGTATTGACTTTTAGCCGATTAATCTTTAAAAGATATGCATCGAAAAGTACGATTGAAAGCAATTTTAGCTTTTTATGATTAATAGCTTTAGTGTCATACTTACAGGCACTAGAAGCTAATTACTCATAATAAAAAAGCTAATGTTGAACACTTAAACTTGCAATGTAAGTAATAACGGAGAAGTCATGAAACATTATACACTACTTTTCTCGCTCTTAGCGCTCATGGGTACAACATCTATTATCAGCGCACAAGAGATTGAGAATAATAGATTGAGTCAAGAAGGAAGATTGAACGAAAGAGATTTCAACGCCCTTCAAGAATATATTTCAACTAAAAGAAACGTAGATCTTGCCGAGAAAGCCAACAACTTAAAAATAAGTGGTGATGTTAGATCTGAATGGCGTCATGTGAATGAGAAAGGCGTTCTTCCTAAAACCAAAGAAGGAGGAAGTGTTTTTTCTCAAGCCCATTATGTAAGCGATGGCGATTATAAAAAACTGCGAGGCGGTAATGCTACCGATCCTTACACGGTTAAAGAAAAGGTCACTCCTCGTGGGCTACCTTTATCTCGCAACGATTTTAATGTTGAATTCAACGTCTTCTTTAAATATGAGTATGACCGTGCCTATGCCGTAGCTCATTTGCAATACGATAATGCATGTGGGGTTTCCGACAATGGATGGTTAGATTTTAGTCAAGATCCTGCCGGATACCATGGTAGCGGTGCAGGAAAAGATTTTAGTTTAAAAAGAGCTTATTGGGGATATAACATCTACGAAGGTGGCGGCACTCGTTTCGATATTGAAGTAGGCCGTCGTAAACTTTACGATGTTTTTGAATCTGAAGTACAGTTTGGTAGCCGTATGGATGGTATCGCCCTTTACTATAGTGGAAGTACTGAAGCTATAGGAGAATGGTATTGGACAGTAGCTGGTTTTGTGGTGGATGAACGAGTTAATCACTTAGCCTATGCTACAGAAATTGGCTTAATGAATATCAAAGATTACGGACTAGATGTTCAATACTCTTTCATTAACTGGAACAAATATGGCCGCAACCGTTTTTTTGTAAGAAATCCTAATGGCTTTAGATTTAAAACATCTCAGCTTACCCTTACTTATCACTTAAATCCTGATTGGTTCTGGGGCAAACCTACTCAAATCTTCGGTGCTGTGCTTTATAATGGCGAAGGACGTCATAGATCAGGTGCTTATGAAGGTCGTAGAGACGAACTCAACCCAACCCAATTTTATGTTCACCATCATCAGAACCATCATCATCGCTCGGATAACCGTCAAAAATGGGGCTGGTACCTTGGTTTCTTGATTGGCCAGGTTGAAAAAGAAGGCGATTGGTCTTTTGAAGCTCAATATCAATGTGTACAAGCTTATGCAATGCCTGATAACGATACTAATGGCATTGGTCGCGGAAATATCCTCGAAGAGAGTATTACTTACCAAGGACGGGGTAACACTAACTATAAAGGATGGAAATTCGAAGGCTTATACGCTTTAACTGACAACCTGTCTCTTGATGTTAAACTAGAATTAACAAGAGCAGCTAAAAAGAGTATTGGTGGAAAACATCATTATTCCAATTTTGTAGCCGAAGCTATTTACTCTTTCTAAATTGAGAGAGGCAATCTAGCCTAAATACAAAAGCTAAAATTTGGTGTCTTCGATGCCAAATTTTAGCTTTTTAATTAAATCTTTCCTTTTTCTCTCCTATATCCTTACTCTTCAAAAATTGTTAAAAACCCATTAAATAGCCCCTAGATTCTCTACCTCAGCAAAAAAACATTCCTAAAATATTTGCTAATCAACGATGGTTTTAGTTTAATTAAGTACTAAATTCCTGTAGATAGGGATTAAAAAAATAAGATTAAAGAAACTTATTCTCTCTTTCCTATCTATGTAGGCCGAAAAATTATTTGTTAGGTTTGTTGAAAGATCTATTTATTTTTTGCCAAAATTCTTAAGAAGCTTATTGACAGATTAAGCAGGGCTTTGACATAACATGCATTTTCATCAAAATTTGGTAATTCATTATGACTATGATTATTAAAAGAACGCTAACAGGAGTAATAGCCTTTTTATTATTCCAAGCAGCTGCGCAAGCAGATAATTGTAGCGGTAACCGTTGTGCAAGCACTGACCTTACATCCCACTGTCTAAACAGCCCTACAAAGAGCTTGGAGAAAGCAGACAGTGTCTCTAGCTCTATAAATGACACAATAAATTCTTATAAGAGGGAAAGAGAGGCTGCCTATGAGCAAACATCTCCTTTATCGCCTCATCAATTTTACATAAGCCCAACCTTTTATCATATTCGTAGAGAACGCTCATTTAATACAGGAAGCTCTAAGCAACATAACTTTATCTATGGAGTTCAGGCAGGCTATGATAGGATTAAGCGCTGTCGCCTCTATGGGGGCTTAAATGCCTTGTATGCAGGGGGAAAGCTACAAGGGCGCAGTGCAAAAGGCCATAAGCTTAGATCATCTTATAGAGAGGGAAATGTTGAAGGGCGTATAGGCTACACTTTTCAAATGAAAAGAAGCTGGATGCCCACATTTGTACCTTACCTAGGATATGGATACTTGTGTGAAACCAACAAATTTCTTAAACCCTCCCCCGTAATTCATAAAATGCGCATTTCTTACGATTATTTTACCGTAGGGTTTCTTTCTCACTTTTATCCTCATCCTTCGTGGGTGATAGGCATCAACTTTAAAACACGTTTCCTTTTTACTAGCAAATGTAAGATCAGCGATGACCCTGATCCCCATCAAAAAGACAGCACGATTAGCTTAGGACACAAAATTCAGTATCGTTTTGAATTACCTTTTATTTATAGATTAAATGGCTGGGCAGATAAGCTAGCTTTATCTATGGTACCCTTTTATGAGTATAGACATTATGGAGGACACCCCGATTTTCCCTTTGATTTTGCAGAAACTAAGATGAACAATTATGGCTTTGATTTTCGCTGCTTATATATGTTCTAAATGTTCATCCTATTCCAGAACGATTAAAAGTTTTTTTGCCGATCGTGCCCCCGTTTCTTAATCATTTTCTGCAATATGTTAGGAGGTTTTCTACCTGCTAGTATCAGTGCATAGAGCTGATGGGAATAAAAGAGACGGTTCTAGATAGTATGAATAGAATAGAAATTAGGATGATCAAAAAGTTCCTTATAACCTTGTCCTCTATCTTATTTAAGAGCCAGTGGATAAGGTTTAAATTTAATAATACCCACTTAAAAAAAGGTAAAGATGGAAATTATGATTACATGCATTAGATTTTTCCGCTATTTAACAAAAAGAGGCAAAGCCTTTCTTCTAGCCCAGAAAAGATTAAATAAGAGAAAACTCTTAAAGAAAGGCTTTTCAATGAGCTTTCTAACTTTTTTTGTTTTCTCTTTGTCTTATTTTTCCTATCTACCTGCGCTAGATATGAGAGTGGCAGCTCGTGACGGTAGTAACTTTATTATCCAGGTAGATGAAAATATTCCTTTCCTTGAAGTCATAGAAGGAATCCAAGCTCAACTAGCTGAGCTAGATATAGCCCAGGAGATGGCAGGATTATATTTTAATAGCTTAGAGGCTAGTCCAGAGCTATCTTTTAATTACACTATCGGGATACCAGAAATATGTGTGAATAAAGGTAAACATAAAGTGCTACGTAACTATTCTAGCCCTGTAAGTGCAGAGGAAAAAAATAACATTCGTTATGTCATTCGTTCATTAGCCAAATACAATTTAGCCCAACTGGCAAGAGAAAAATCCTCCTTAGAAAGAGCAGGAGATAAGATCAACCATCTTCATCCTTTTCGATTTTTACAATGCATATTTAATGATGAAGAGCTTAAAGCAGGCCTACATGCTATTCGTAAAAAAGGGGGATATGTGTGGAGCAATTACTATGATGGAATGAAAAGCAGTTTAAATGAAGAGCTTGATAAAGATAATTTGATCCAATTTACTTCTGATTTTGCCGACAATGTCGGAGTGAATGTAAACGAAATTTTACCTTATGTGCAAGCACGTCAATGGAGTAATCTTGTAGATGTACTTATTAATAGCATCCCGCGCCAGGGAAATCCGCAACGCTACGATATGTGAAATGAAAAGAGCTTAAAGATCTATGGACGATATTTAATAAAGGAAAGATAGGGGGTCAGAAAAATCTTTCTCATGGCTTAGCTATAGTTTTGGCAATAAAGATGGGAGCTTTGAGCAGAAAACCTTAAAGATTTAAACAGCAGATCGAGTTCTTAGCATTATGGCAAGTAAAAGACCGCCCGGCACATCTTCTTCTTTGAAGATTTGGTAAGCTCCTTTGCAAGGGATGGGAATTGGGGGATAGAAGATAGTTTGGAGAAAAAAGATCACTGTTTTGCTTATCGTTATATGACAGGTACAATAAGTAATATCTCTAGGCTTTTAAGCCGATTGCTATGCAATTCTGTTACTTCATAAAATCTTTGTATTTAAGGAATTTGCCTAGCAAGGGCTTTAAAGTTTGTCAATGAGGAAAAAAGAGCCTTTTTTTAGCGCATAATAAAAGAGGCTAACCCTTTAGCAGGGCGTGAAGATAGAGATTAATAAATTTATACAAAAAGGATAAATAGAGGGAAAACTAAAAGTGAAGGCTTCCTAACCGGAAGGAACAATTCTAGTGAAGATCTACTTTATTTTTAAAGTCATAAAAAGGAGAAATCTTATATGCTTTAATAAACTTAGTCTGCATACGCATACCCAAACCTTTGAAACCTGTTTTTTATTTAAAAAGAAGGATTTTATAAAATACAGGGTTACATAAGGAGAAGCTTAAAAGTGTATTATTTTTGCTAAGGAAAAGCAATTTTAGCTTTTCTTCAGTAGTACTATTCTTAAAAGATAGATAAACCTCTAAAATGATAGAAACGATTGCATTTTTTCACTGCCCGCCTGCTCAAAATTTTTAAAGGCTAGTTTATTGAAGTTGCGAAGAATACAGCTAAAGAAAGATGAGGGAATAATTGGAGCGTAGCGGGGTCGAACCGCTGGCCTCTACAATGCCATTGTAGCGCTCTACCAACTGAGCTAACGCCCCTCAAGCAAAACAAAAATTGTATGATGAAGCTTGTTTTTGAGCAAGAAGAATCCCTCTTCTTTTAAATATTTTTTCATTAAGCGGCATACTCTTATGATGGATGTCGCTTAATAGCTTCTGTACGGAGAGGCTAGTAAAGTATTTTTAGATGGTACTATTACTTTTCTCTAGGTAGGCTTTCCACCATTTGTTAACATACTCAATCGTAGAAAGAGAAGCAATGGTGGTTTCTACTACATCTTTCATTGCCTGGACTTTTTGCTCGATTAGTAAGGAATGATTCTCTTGCCTATCTAACAATCCGTAAATGACGGCTAACCATGCTAACTCCTTATTTAGTAAAGTGGCGATCTTAGCAATCATTTTCCCTTCCTGGGCATGTGCTTTTTGATAATCATCGAAGCATAAGATGGAGATAGCTATCGCAGCTACTGCCGTTTGAATATTACGCATCTTCTTTTCATCTTTTTCATTATCATCGCTGAACTCTAGATCGGCCGTATCTATACATACTTTTGGATGAGCATAAATGGCATATTCATTATTAATAAAAGGCCCTTCAAATGTCCCAGCAGAAGATGAAGCTTTTACTTTCGTTAAGGGCGTGGAAGCTGCAGGCTCTTGCTTGGTAGAAGAAGAATTAAGAGAGGATCTACAAGAATTTTTCTTATTTCCCAGCAGAGTATTCCAGGAATTTTTAATCTGTTCATTAAAAAAAAGAGATTGCATAAGTGTATTAATTACATGCATCAAAGCAAGAGCCCGGGGATTAACTTTGCGTGCCTCTAGCAGGGAATAAATGGTTACCAGGGTAGAGATCTCCTTGTTAATAGCTAGCTGGAATTGATAGTAAAGAGCTGTTTGCTTGCTCTCTTCAGCTTGTTGAATGAGAATATGAATGATGCACTCTGCTAAAGAGGCTACAGATTTAATGATTTTACCCATTTTTTTATTGTCATCTTGAGAGTCATTAGTTAGCAACAAACTAAGGCTTTTGATTTCTTTATGAGTGTAGGTGATAGTATGCTTATTAGTAGAAGGGTACAAAAGCTTTTCCTTATAAAAATTTTTAGCGAATATTTGGCTTTGATAAGCATTTTGAGGGGTACTGACTGCTGAGGACATCACGGTTTCTCCTTGTTAATTCCTATAAAGTACAAAATTTATCTTAATTTAATGAGGTAAGAAGAAAAGAAAAGGTAGAGAAGATAAAAAAAGTAAAGTTAATCTAAAAATCCTTTTACCAATTTATTCTACAGAAAGCAATATTAATATGATGATAAGCCCGCCCAAAAGCTTAAAAAAGATCTTGAACTTTATTGATTTTCAGAGGTTTAAATTTCATCTAAGCTTGGATCTCGTTCAAATGCTTTTTGCCATCTTTCCATCATTGTTAATTCCTTATCTAATTCTCTATTAGAATCCTTAGCATCTCTTTTTGCTTGATGGGTCACTTCTTTTTTTTTGATGGAGTGAGTATTAATCATCGATTGAAAAGAGATTTCAAACTGCTGGAGATAAAATTCGAAGCACCCTTCTACTGAAGCAAGAGGCTTAGATAAAAGAGCTTTTTTGGGGGGAAAGCGTAGGAGGGGTTTTTGCTTAATCTCTAGAGGAGCCTGCTGTTTAGAGTGTTTAAGTCTTTTTTGATAGCGAGCATTCAGCCATACTAAGAAATCTTCAACAGTTTCTGTCCTAGCATGTCGCCTTCGGGCTAGCCAAGCTAACTTCTTATCAGAAGTAATAATGGTTTCTTGCCGAGGATTTTTACTATGTTTTAATTCCTGCAAGATACGTTCATCTGCGGTTTCTCCCGCGCTTGTAAAAATAATTTCTAGTTGTTGCAGATGTGTACGTGAACTTTCTCCTGCTTGATGATGAGCATCAAAAATGATGGTGACATGGAGGCCTAGCAGATGAATTTTTTTATTTAAGTCTTGGATAATAATTTCTCGTTGGGTTTGCAGCTCCTTCTCGGCTTTTAACACGCGAAACATTAAATTATAGCCATCAATGAAATAGTGCATACTCCTTATCAGCAATCTTTGAGCATTTCAAGAGAAGGGATTAATTTTTCAATTGCTTTACGGCGATGAGAAATCCTATTTTTGGTCTGTTCATCAAGCTCAGCAAAAGTTTTGTCATAATCATGTTTAATGAAGAGAGCATCATAACCAAAGCCATGACGCCCACGCTCTTGATTAATAATGAGTCCTTCACAGGTGGCATGCACGCTTTTTTTTATCCCTTCGGCAGAAGCTAAGGAAAGCCAGCATTCAAAGTAACCTGTTCGTTCAATATCTTCTAAGCCCTGCATTTCGGCTAAAAGCTTTTGGCGATTTTCACCATCGGTGGCCTCTAAGCCTGAATAACGGGCCGAATAGATTCCTGGCGCTCCCTTTAAGGCAGGTATCACCAGTCCCGAGTCATCTGCTAACACCCATTTGCCTAGTTTTTTAGCAGCATGCAAGGCTTTTCTTTCAACATTTTCTTTAAAAGAAGATCCTTCTTCCGGGAGGGCTGCATAATCTGGAAAATTAAGAAGAGATAAAATATCTAAATGTGCCACTTCCTTATAAGATTTTAACATGTCTCGCAATTCACGAATTTTATGGACATTCTGAGTGGCGAGAATAAGCTCCATTTAATCTCCTAAAAAACTACTAATTTTTGCGATAGAATAATTCTCGTCTCTAAATTTAAAAGCCTCTCCTGCCTTGCAGCCTAGCATAGCTTGGGCATATTTGGACTGAAAAGAAAGAATATGCTCTTCAGGATTAGCGTCCCAGGGTCCTAAAATCTTATACACCGTTTGATTTCCGGCGCTATCTACGACCTCCACTACGCTTCCTATGCCCACTTCGTTTTGAAGAATATCTTCTTTAGTAATGATGCGAGCAAGCTTAAGCTGATCTGATAGAACTTTAAGCTCCCCTTGCAGACGTCCTCTTCTTTCGACGGCAAATTTATACTCAGAGTTTTCTCGTAAATCTCCTAATGCTCTAGCTGCTTCTACTTCGCGGGCATTTTCTACCATCTCTACAGTGCCAATTTGTCTGATCCTTTCTTGGATACGCATGTATCCCTCTTCTGTAGTCCAAATGACATTATCATCCCAATGTTTTTTCTTATGTTTAGCTTCTGCTAGGGTAGGATGCACCACCTCAGCTAACGAACGTAAAATTTTATTATCATGGTCGGTAAAAGTTTGACATTTTGATACTAGAAGAAGGAATTCTTTGATGAACTCTAAGGAAGTACCTTCCAGAATAAAGCGGACTAAAGCATATCGCTTATTAATAATCATATTGTAAATTTTCTTTACTAAATCGCGATATTCTACTTTACTCTCTAGATGGCTTAGAAGAACAAGGAAGGCTTCAAAAAACTGAGTCAAGCCCTCCTTATCATGGAAGGGAAGAGTCGTATCTTCCTTATTAGCTATCTTTTGGAAATACCATACAAATGTTTCAGGGGACTCAAAGGGGTGAGTAAGCATCTGAGAAAGTTTCTCTTTTAGTAACCCCTTGGTTTCGCTTTGGTTGAGCTCTTTGAGAATATAATCTCTTATTGGGCTTTGCTGATTGGAAAACAACACCTGTAAGAATATTTCTGGCCAATCAGGGCGAAAATCTTTAACAAGGCTTAACACTCGTTTTCTTAAGGCTTGAATTTCGATATTATTGATAATTTGAGGGACATCTTTGAAAATTTTAATTAAGCTTTCTGCTGTTTTTCCCTCTACCTGATGAGCAAACATGCTCTCTAAAAACACATAGATCTGTAGTTCTTGTTCGGGAGTTATCGTGGGATCTGATAAAAGATCTAATAGCTTATCCTTTAAGGTGTTTTTGGTTTCTTGATTCTTACGCGCATTGGGCAGGTCACGGACAAAATTATAAGAAGACTGAATAAATTCATTAATGCTGCTAATATTTTGCAAAGCTTTGTCCATTCTTTCATCAGCCGTGAGCTCGGCTTTTCTTAGACGGAACGGTTCTTTAAGTTGAGAGGGACTTTCTATTAGGGGGTCTTTTTTTATTTTATTACGGGTTCCTTGCCACCATTTAGCCCATTCATTTTCAGGAATCACCAGCTCGCAAAGTTCTTCTTTTATTTCTGCCGCATTTTTGGGTCCTAGATCACGAAGAAGGAGTTTGATTACCTCTACTGGATTTTCTTTGGCTTCTTGTTCAAGTTGATCTGGATTAGAAAAACGGCGGGCAAGAAATTTATTATCCTCTAAAGGGATTAAGGTCTTGAAAGCATTAGCATAGGTAAGGTGTTTACGGCCCGTTACATTTTCAAACTCTATCGTTACCTGCTCTCTAAGAGCAGAAAGGTCTACAATTTCTCCTGTACCCCATCCCCCTGTATGGAATACAAACTTACCCTTAGCCATATGAGCAAGTAAATCATAATTAGCAAGAGCTGATTGAAAATTTTCTTTAGTACGTAGCCCCACTAATTTTAATCTTTCATTCAGCAATGGATCGTTCTGATAGCGCTTGTTGATTTGTTCTAGAGCAATCTCTGCTAAGCGGGGCGTATGAGTTGTCTGCAGATCGATAAGAAGCTTGATAATCTGATATTTTCCTGTAGGTTCCTCAATTTTTTCCCAGAGAGGTAGAGCCGTTTCAACGACTTTTCCAAAAGGAGCGGCAAAATCTGATGTTTTTATTAATTTTAACAAATAATCTAGCTCCTCTACCTCTACAATATCGCAGGTGCAATATTCTTCCCAAAGTTGTAAGAACTTGGCAAAGTTTCGATGATTAATCAGTGCCTGAAATTCCTCCAGATAACCCATGGTAGATAGCCCCTTATTAGTTAATAATTGTTAAAAAATTTATTTTTTAAAGATTGTATTAAAATAGTATAGCTCCTAAAAGGTATAGTGTAAAGGGGGATTTCCCAAATAGTTTGGATTGGGATTTTGCGAGCTTAAAAGAGAAGAATAGATAGACTTTTTTATAATATAAGCTGTTTATGCTCAACCTCTTGCTTTGTCTTTTTGTAAGCGAACCATTAATTATTTACAGTCTTGTTTACGTCTAAAAATTTTTTTGATATTAAGAAAATAGACCCTCTATCTATCTCCATTATTAGGAAAATGTCTCTATGAATGACAAAAAAGCTAAAAACATTTTTGAAGCAGTTAAAAATTCTACTACAAGATTGGTATCAAAAAACCATGAATCTGGGCAGGAAAAAAGGCAGATAGTTTCTACCGAAGAAGTTGATTCTCTTAAAACAGATGAAATTTTACAGCTGCATGGAGACCCTGAAATTAATGAAATGTTAAATAAAATGTATAGAATGCAAGAAGATATTCAATCTAGAATGCATGAAATTTATGGAAATGCAGGACTTTCAACCCATCAAGTTAGGAATTATTTAGATAATCCTAGTAATTTCTCCCCGGAAATGTGGCAAAAAATCCAGCTGCAAAGAGATCAACTCGAGAAAAAGGTACATGATGTTTTAAAAATTTATGCTAAAAAAGCTAAAACTCTTCAAGCAGGGCATATGCTAAAAGCGAGCGGAATAGCAAAAGAGAGACAAGCAAAAACCCTAGCAGCGCGCAAGAATTGGATTCCTATGTAAGGCTTTAGTCCTTTTATTTCCCATCTTTTCCTTAAAATTTTTAGGATCCCTGTGATCATTTAAGCAAGTTTATTGCTAGCTTGCCTCCCTATCTTATAGCTAAAGATAAAGCGTTGCTAATAAGAATGAGGAAAGCTAACAAAAATAAAATAACTCTTATTTAATTTAAAAATTATTAAGGGCCTTAAGTATTCTTTTGCTGTCGTCAGGCTCTCTTCCTGCAGTAGCTAGAAAGTTTCTGCCGACTTTAAGAGCCTTGAAAATAGCTGTAAGCTATCTGCAAAGCTATGAATAAAGCTGCTCATATAACAACAACTCTTGAGCAGAGAGTTCTTAACGTACAAGCCTTTTATGCAAATCATGGATCAACAGTAAGTAGTGTACTCTTGGCTGTGGAGCTGATTGAATTATCTACAGATTATGGCTCAGTTAAAAGCGGATAAGAAAGGCAAGGTGGGGATGTTTTTTGTCCGAACTATTATGAACTCAACCTCCCGTTAGGTAGGTTAGCTTTATAAGTTTATGGAGAAAGCCGCTAAGGGCTTAGCTGTAACCTTTAAAAAGCCTTTGAATGATGAGGTAGAGTAAATTTTTAAAAAGCTCTTAGCAACTCTAGACGATGGCAGTGGATCCTGACTTATAAAATATTTACGTACAAGAGCTTTTTAGAAAAGCTTTTTAATATAGCTTTTTAGCACTTAAGAAAAATCGAGCGGAGTGGCATGAACAAGTGAATTACTTTTGGGTTTCTCTTTTATAAATAGAATAGAGGATAGGAAAGCTGAGCGGTAAAGTTGCAGAAATTTAAGCCTACCGGGAACCAGCAGTCTAAGAATTTATTAAAGTTACCACTTACTTTACAAATTTCGAGGATCAACCTAGCAAAGCAGGATTTATGGTCAAAAAAGTCGATTTAATAACACCTTATGGCAGCCAATATAGGGTGCTTCATCATTTTACGAAAAAGCTGTATGAAGCCTGGATAAGAGCTGGCTATGAAGCTAGGTTTTTTGAAGATGCTACAGAAGCTTTAAAAGTCATGCTTTTAGATCCACCGGACTTAATCGTAGGATTTAATGGAGTACCTCGTCATGATCAAATACCTTATAGCGATATTCTCAAAAAG
Organism: Neochlamydia sp. AcF65; assembly: GCF_018342435.1. NCBI lineage: Bacteria > Pseudomonadati > Chlamydiota > Chlamydiia > Parachlamydiales > Parachlamydiaceae > Neochlamydia > Neochlamydia sp. AcF65. The sequence goes on along the minus strand of NZ_JAEMUE010000031.1, from coordinate 106,807 downwards.
CCTTACCTGAGCTTAATTGTCGATCCTTTTTATCATTTTTTAAGCGAAATTTCTTCTCCCTATGTGATTATAGGATGCGATGATTTTTCTAGTGTGACCGCTTTTAAAAATACCAATTTTCATCAGGCGTTCTTTGTTCCTCACGCTGTAGAATCAGATCTAACCACCGATTCTGAGGTTGAAAAAATCTTTGAGGTATCAATGCTTGCCACTTTCATCGATTACGAAGCACGACGAGAGCAATGGCGCCTTAAATACCCTTTACAGGTCTGCGAGGCGATGTATGAAGCGGTAGAGCAAACTTTTTTAAATCCCCAGTTAGCTTTTATTGAAGCTACCCTGGGAAAGGTTCAGTGGGCCTACTATAATCATCCTGAGTTACGTACTGCGGAGGTAGATATCATTAGCCTATTAAAAGATGTAGAACTCTATATTAAAGGAAAAGAGCGAATTGATATCCTTAAAGCTATTCACACAGTGCCTGTACATGTATTTGGCCATAGTGTTGACAAAGTAAATTGGAAAAGTTACTTTAAAAACCAAAGCAATATCATTACTCATGATGCTGTTACCTATGAAAAAAGTATCGAAATTATGAAACAAAGTAAAATCGTACTCAATAGCAGTATCAAAAATAAATTTGGAGCCCATGAGCGTATTTTTACTGCTTTGGCGGCAGGGGCCCTTGTCATTACTAATGAAAATGATTATTTAAAAAATTTCTTTTCCCATGATGTAGATATCGCCTTTTATCAATACCATGGTCTGCTCAATCTTAATCAAATGATCGTGGACTATTTAGCTGACGAAGATCACCGCCAACAGGTAGCAGAAAACGGCAGAGAAATTGTAATGACTTACCATACCTGGGACGCCCGCATTCGGGAGTTTGAAAAGAACCTTTTCCCTAGGATCGAAGCAGGTATGTTAAAAACCTGATAGGATTTGAAAATTTGCTATCATCAAGAAAAAGCAATAGGGAGTTTTCTTTTAACTTTAACACGAAGGAGGAGTTCATGGCTTCTAAATTACAATCTTTTTCTGAATCCGCTGCCTTGCCAGGAGATTATGAAGGGGCGCTTACCTCGAGTTTAAATATACCGTTAGATGAAGTGGTCTTAAGAAATTTTAGCTCTGACTCTATCATTTGTATAACCCTATTAAGTGGTAAAACGATTGAACTGCCTTTGCATTTAAATCTTAAAGAGAGCGGTAAAGCCACGCTTGCTATCCCTGAAAAATACTATAAGCAGTCAGAACTGTGTAAAGAACTTGAGCATTTGCTATCTCATTTATTTAGCAATCAGCGTAGCCTCTTGATGGAAATAGATGTTCAAGCCCATCAAATAATTATTGCCCCTTATCAATCTAAAAAAAACAAATTTAAATTCACCTTTTTTTGCTAGAAAATTAGAGAAATCGTTAGGGTTGCAAAGCTCTTTTTTAGCTTAAGTTAAATGGAAAAAGTGAACGCTTAAAACTTTAATTTTTTATTTAGCGATAATAAGTGCTTTAACTTTTTAAGTTGCTTTATAGGTCGAATAGGAAGCTTACTCATTGCATCGAATGCCTTTTCCTTTTATTAAAAGAGGCATTGGATGCAATAGCAAAAGGTGGGAAAGATGACTCTTTTAGCAATTGCTTATTAAAGGTTAGACAGCTTTAGCTGCAAATAAAAGTGTAGAGGGGCTAACTTAAAATAAAGCTTGGTCTATTGACCAAAATAATTTTATTTCTGAGGAAAGCTTGGCTGGCCTTTCAGTGCCGCCAAAACTATAGAAGAAAAAAATATACCTGCTATTTTAATTAAATTTTAAGTTTTTGAAATATTTAAGTTTTTAACAAATTTTCCTTATTTTTTAGAGCATCTTGAAAGTCTAGAGGTGGATTTATTTAAGGCTTTTTCAAAAGAGTCTGTCTGGCTCCAGATTTCAATTTGCTGGCGTGCGCGGGTAATGGCTGTATAGATGAGCTCCCGACCGAAATGCTCACTACCTTCCGGCAGCAATAGAATCAAATGATTGAATTCACTACCCTGGCTTTTATGTACCGATAAGCAGTAAGCATATTCATAATTAGGTAGCAAAAGAGCAGGTATTTTTTTATCTGCAAAGAGAGCATAGTCCCCTGCTTGCACATGACCTTCTAGTTGGTGAGGCTTTTGTCTGACAAGAAAGCCTACATCCCCATTATATAGATCTCTTGTAGAATCGTTAGTAGTAATGATAATAGGAATAATCATGCGTTGATGAGCTTTAGTCTTCTTTAAAATTTCTTTGTAGAAAAAAGCATTCAATTGATCTACTCCTAAAGGCCCTTTTCGAAGAGGGGAAAGAATGCGGAAATGGTTCATGGAGAGTTCGGAAATATTTGATTCCTCCCATGATAGGTAAGGCTCTACCTTTAACCATAGCTGCTGCTGAATAGAAAAAGCTGGCAGATCTTTGCCCAATCTCGTAAAGTGCAGAGCTTTTCTTGAAGATTGTAAGCGGTGTAAGGCTGCCTGGCTTTCTCCTTTTTTGATCTCCTCGGCTAAGTCAATGATTTCTTTTAACTCTGAGCGTAGACATTTTTTTAGTTCAATGAATTGATGGGGTTTACAAAGGCAGGTCATGTCTGCAAAAAAAGAGCCTGCTTCAATAGGTGGCAATTGATAAGGGTCTCCAAGCATGATAAGGCGAGCACCAGGCTTAAGTGCTTGAAAAAGTAAAGACATCAAACGAATATCAATCATTGAAGATTCATCAATCACTAATAAATCAGCATTAATGAGAGGGGGGGAAGAAGATAGGCTTTTTGATTTAAGGCCGAGTAAAGAGTGAATAGTGGTAGCATTGATGGGTGAGAAACCGACCAGATCACTAACTGCTTTATTTAAGCTTTTCTGTAGCTGCGCGGCAGCTTTTCCAGTAGGGGCAGCTAAAGCAATACGGCAATTATCTTTTTGAGTATTATTCAGGCTATTCCAAAATACCTTAATAAGTAAACCTGCCGTATAAGTTTTACCGGTTCCAGGTCCGCCGCATATAATAGTTAATGATTGGTTTTCTAGTTGAGCAATAGCTTGGGCTTGCTCTGGAAGTAAGCTGTTAGTAGATAAAAGGTGGGTAAGGCTAGCTTGGAGAAGTGCTTTATCAAGCTCAAGCGAAGCTTTTTGGTCTAAAAGGTGATGAAATTCTCGTAAGCAACGATGTTCGTATAGCCAATACTTTTGAAAATAAAAAAGATCATTTAAGCGACATAAAGGAGTTGGAGGAACTGTGTCTTCTGTTTCTGTAATCAGGTGAAGTAAAGAAGGAGGAAGATGGTAGGTACTGCGGCTAATTAATCGTTCTAATTCTTGCCATTCCTCTGCGGAGAAATTATTCTGCTCCTGCACTTCCCATACATCTTGGGGTTTAGGTAAAACTTCGGCATCAGAAACTTTTATACATAAATGACCTGCCCGAGCGGATTGAGAGAGATGAAGAAGGAGCGGCAGGGCATCTACGGAGGCATTATAGCTTTTAATTAAATAATCTGCTAAAGCCCAATCTACCAAGGTGAGTGCTTGATTATTCTTAAGCTTATCTATTAAATGGATGTTTTGTAAAGATGGCATGATTTTTTATTTAAATAAGGGGAAAAGTTTTTATTTCTTATCTAGCTGCTCTTAAGATCAGATTTTTAAGACGCCTGTAGGTTTTCCTGTACCGGCATTAAGCCCGCGTAAAAAGATGTAAAAGCATCCTCCAAAAATTTCTTCAAAAGGTCGTTTGTCTACTAGTTTTAGGTAACGCTTTACAGCTTCGCAATAAATATGGGCTTGAAAATAGTAATCATGCTGTTCCATAGCGGCTTTCATCTTTTCAAGGTCATAGGATTCAATGTTAGGACCTAGCCAGTTACTTTTCCAATCAAGAATGTAGTAATGATGATTATGAAAAAATATTAGGTCAATGACTCCTTTAAAAAAACCTGTATGCCATTGAAGCTCTTCCACCAACATTTCTTTTTCACTAGGATAAAGAAATTCTGTCTCACGATAAAGTAAGGAAGGATGTATATCTTTAAGACAAAAATCTTCGTTAATTTTTATGTGTAGGGCTTCATAGGTAATCTCGCAAAGTACTTTTTCCCACGGATGATAATCAGTCTCTTGAATTAATGGATGAATCCAGCTTCTTAAATCGTTAGCAGAAGAAATTTCATTTACAACCGAAAAAGGAATAATTTCTAAAATCTTATGTAGTAGCTTTCCGGTGACATTTCCAGAGGGAAGAGTGTGTGCATTTTTGCAAGGAGCTTGAAAATTATGAGGCACTGCATTAGCGAGGTCTAAAGAGTAAGGATCTCTGCTTGCTAAAGCCTTCTTGTAACGCGTAAGAGATGTAAAAGATTGAATAAAGTTTTTTTCGCCTGGAATCTCCACAAGAGGAGGGGGCACAAGAGGGGGAATGTTTTGACTTTTTAGAGGGGTTACTTCATCAAATGCTTCCTCTAATAGTGAATAGGTAATGGAGGCCTCTGGATAAGCCTTGATAAAATTTTGTAGCTGATAGCCATCACCCTCTTTGATCCGTCTGTAAAGCTCTTGATAACTGCAATTCTTTTGTCCTAAGCGTGCTAAGAAGATATCCATAGGAGAGGCTCCTCCACATTCTATTTCTAAGGGCTTATCACCTACAGCTACAGGTACATACAAGCGGTACTTGGCACGCGTCATAGCTACATAAAGCTGACGCATCTTCTCTGCATCCATCTCTTCGCAATATTTAGTATAGGAGGCAGACTGCTTGTCTAAGCAGGGGACTAGATAATGATAGGTTCCCTCCTTTTGAGGAATCAGGCGATCTCTTGATTGAGTGCGACCTACCAGTCCATAAGCGAAGACGATATCATATTCTAGACCTTTGCTGCTATGTGTGGTTAAAATAGAAATAGCTTCGCGGCTAGGATCAGTAACTTTTTTAAGGCGTTCTTCATCCTCTACCCCCATGTTTTTATATTCATCCAAGAAAGCAATCAGCCGCTCAGGGCTTGCGGGGTGCTCATTTTGATACTCCATCAGTAAGCAGGCAATTTGAGTAAGCTCATCATAAAATATATCTCCGCCTTCTCTTTTCATAAGCCTTTCAGCTACACTTAAGCTATCCATAGTTCCTGTAGATTGCATAAAACACTGAAAAAAAGTAGAAAAACCTTCTTGAGATAAATGGCGTTTAAACGCATAAAATTCAGCTAAGATACGCTCTAAAAAATTTGGATTTTCTAATTTTTTAATTTCAGTGTAATTCCATCCTAATATAGGGCCTCCTAAGGCAATTTTAACATAGTTTTCATTTCTTGGATTTAATATACTTACTAATAATTCTCTAAGACTCTCCCAAGCAATGGATTCTGTCAACGAGGTTTGCTTTTGTAAATGATAGGGAATATGATGGCGATCAAAATAATAGGCTAAGCGCTGACCTTGAAATCTATCTTTAATTAAAATAGCAAATTGATTGAATTTGAAGCCGTCTAAGTTGTGCAGACGTGTGATTTCTTGCGTCATAAAAGGAAAGAAAAACTTTTCCTCGCATTCTTCTGAAGGGAATCTTTGAGTTGACTTGGAAACGCTAGAGGCTTGAAAGAAATGAATGCTACCCTGCTCGTCTGAAAATCTTCTTTCTTTGATATGAGGAGAAGATTTGACTTCAGAATAATCCAAGTAGGCTTCTTCAGCTAGGGAAGGTAAAGAAAATAATCCAGGGCATGCTTTAAATAAAGTATTCAAAGCTTGTACTAACGAGGGTTGAGAACGATAGTTAGTATCTAAAGAAGCTCGATTTGCAAGGCCTAAAGATTTTCCAGCAGAAAGGTAGGTATAGATATCTGCTTGCCTAAAAGCATAAATAGATTGCTTAGGATCACCGACTAAATAAATTTTGCAGGTAGAATTCTCTAAAAATAATCTATTAAAAATTTTCCATTGCACCGGATCGGTATCTTGAAACTCATCGATAATGGCAGCTTGATAAAGAGAGCGTACTTTACCTGCAAAGGAAGGGGAATTGATGGCTTTAAGCATATGCTTAAGTAAATCATTTTCCTGATGTTTTTCTTCTTCGGAAAGATATTTGTGCATTAGCAGGCGGCAGTAGAAAACTAGGCGGGCAAATATAAATTCATAGCTTTTTGCTTGCTGTACAAGAGGATAGAGCGATTGAGTAAGAATTGGAACTAGCTCAGGGTAATGTAGCGAAGAATTTTTAGGAAGACTAGGGGATTTCTTTTTATTAAGATTATTGGGGGCAAAAAATTCACAAATAAATAATCCTTCTTTAAGTAGGAGATCAAAATCATCAGCATTCCAACTATCTTTCCTAAATAACTCAATAAAAGTATAGATAGAGCTTGTGCTTTTGTTTCTAATGCTTTTATAAAAGCTTATTTGGCGTTCAACATCTTCTTGCATCTTCTCGGGTAGCCATCCTCTTTCTTTTTTTAAAGTTCGCAGGATGTTGCAAAACTTTTCTACGTCTGAGGAAAAATCAGAAGTAGCTGCTATCTCACAATCCTTTGTTAAATATTTTAATAAGGCTTCCTGGACTTTTTCTAGACGATTACCATGGGCTTGTAGCACGATCTGCAATTGCACAGGGCTAAAAATGTGGGGCCGTATCTCTGTACGGAAGAAGTCGCGAATCAATTGAAAAACTTCTTGTTTTGTTAAAGATTTTTGTTTAAAGGATCCTTTATGCATGCTAAAATCACTTTCAAATAAAAAGTTGGTCAACATGCGCAGGCAAAAACCGTGGATCGTATAAATTTGAGCTTGATCGAAAGTGGCTAGTGCATGCTCTAAGCGCCTTTTGGCTTTCTCAACTTGGGCATCTCCTTGTTCCATGACAGCCTGTAAATAATCACAGGCTTCCTCCTTAGAGAATTTCTGAAGAAGGGATAAGGAATCTTCTATCTTATTTCTAATTCTAGTCTTTAGCTCGCGAGTAGCTGCTCGTGTAAATGTAACCACTAAAATTTGTTCAAGAAGAGAAGGCTCTTGTACTTCAGGATCTTCTTCAATTAACAAGCGTATTACAATATTTTCGATGGAAAAGGTTTTACCAGTACCTGCTGAGGCTTCAAGTAAATAATGCTGGCGTAAATTTAAACTTCTATGCAGGACATCAAAACTCTTCATACTCTTAAATGCAAAGATCCTTTTTAAGATAGAGGCGAAAACTAATAAAGTAGAGAAATGAAGCATAGCAAAATAGGAGGTTTAATTGGATCTAAAAGATTTGCTTTAGAGGAGTTAAGTGAAAGATTTTTCGTTTTTTCTTTAGTTTTTGCTAAAATGCTAAAGCTGTGTAATCTGAATAATGCCTATCCTTTTTAACTATCTTTTAATCTTCTCCTCTCCTATCACCTTATCCTCTTTTTTCATATTCTTCATGGGCGTTAGGTACATCAATACAAAGGAGAGATAAAAAGCACTAATTAGCATCAATAAAAGGCAAAAAAATAGATGAGTCTTTTTACTTCTTCTTAAAGAAAAATTATTGGAAAATTACCAGAGCTCTTTTAGAAGATACCTTAAAATCCCTCTCTTCCCTTTATCTTTTTGCACCTTATTAAAGCAATCTTAAAGCGGGTAGCTTAAACCACTCTAAAGGGAGAATTAAATCTATTTATCGAGATTAAGTAGATGTTAAGCTAAATTAATAAGACAAAAGAAAATTTTTAAGATAACCTCTAATAGGCTTTGAAATTTGCATGCTCCTCCCTTTGAAAGCTGTTACTTTACTACTAAGTCTCTTTTTATAAAGCAAGCGATTGCATCAGGAGCAAATCCACAAACTATCAATAATGCTAAAGACTAGCCTTAGGTTTTTTATCTCTTTTAGGCAAAAAAAAGAGCATAAAAATAGTTTTTAAAGTTTAGGGCTAGGAATTTAAAAATTAAAAAAAAACAAATAATTGTAAATTATATTTTTCTAATTAACATTTTAGCCATTTTATTTTAGTAATGCGTTTAATTTTTCATTAATTAAAATCATATTTTCTTCACTTAACTTTAAACAACAATGCCCGCCTTCTTCTACCATTATCTTTTCACTTTGCTTTTCTAAAGATAAGCTCTTCCATTCTTCTTTCTCCTCACTTTCACAATCATCGGGAAGAAATCCATAAGGGATGTATACATGTGCCTCCTCTTCCTCTTCAAAACATATAAAAACTTCCTGACATCTATGCTCTTTAGCAGCAAAAATGATGTATAGAAAAAGCAGCTCTTCTACTAGAGAGTTTTCCTTTTTAAGTTTATGAATTTGTAAAGTATTGATTCCGCACCTGTGAGTTTCGGGATTATACCAATATTCGATGGCACCCAATAATGCTGTGGTATCTAATCCTGAAGTTATTACAATCATTGGATAGGTACAGATGATAGGTGCATTGGAATAATAATCTTTTGCCTCGGAAGGGGTTGCAGGACGGATTAAAAGATTTTTAGCATTTAAAAGAGGCATAATAAAGCTAGAAAAGCAGGGAATATTGTTCCACGTGTTTTTGGAGGATAGGTAATAGTGTTGTTGCAAAAGATTAATTTCCTGGAGCTTAGATAATAAGGTAATTGCTAAAGGGCTGTCGGAAATTTTTATCGATAAAGAAGAGAGGAAAGGCCTTGTAAGCTTTAAAGGCTCTAGGCTCTGTTGAACGGTAGCGTTAATTTTTGAATGATCGGTTGTAGTCTCCTTTAACTGGCTCTTTTTTGAAAGCTCTATATTCGGTAAATTAGGCGGGTGAGAGAATGTAGGAGTTAAAGAATGCGTATTCATATAAAGGTCTATTTTTATTAAATTAATAACGCCCTAATTAGATCGTAGTGTTTTCTATGAGATATTTTTAAGTATCTATAGGTATCTAGAGAATACTTAAAGCAACAAACTAACAAAAAATTGTAGCTGGCTTAATAATTTTAAATAAGTATTTTTTTTATTCTTCTGGAGAAATCCATTCCTGATAGGGTCTAGAGAATAGAGAATGGGCTTTTGGTTGCCAATTTTCAATCATATTAGCTGCATTTAAGGGGTATGGGCGGCAAACCCATTGAAGATATTTATTATAGATAGGGTTAAAGCTATCATTCAAAGATTGATGCATAGAGGCTTGGACTCTCTGATGATCGTGAAATACTAAATCGTATAGCCATTCTTGTGTCAGAGGAGATACATTATGTAGACTTTCAAAGTAATATTCTAAAATATGTTCTAGCTCTGAAAAAGCATGGGGAGAATAAGCTTTTTTAATTTTGCCGCTTTTTGAGCATAATAGCTGTTTTTCCAAAGGAAGGGAATAATGATCGATAAGGCAGCTAAGAATAACAAATTCTCCCCAGGGCTTAAGGATATCATTTTTGTTGCCGCTAATGTTGGCAATTAACCCCTGCTCAGAAACTTCACTTAAACTCCCCACAATTTTTATACGTACTCGATCTTTATAATAAATTTCTAGAGGAGGAAGCTTCCACCCTTTCTCGTCCTGGACAGGAAAATGATAGCGTTCATGCAAGGTTATCTCAAAAATTTTGCTCACATCAACGTTAAGCTTGGAAAGAGTTTCGTGGTATTTAGCGATTGTGCTATGGATATAAGAAAGGGCTACTTGCTTGAAAAGGCCTAAAGGAAATTTTCCTTGTCTTTCCGCCTGGATGATCGCCTCATTAACACTGTTTTTTAAAGAAGCTTTTTTAAAATCTAACATTTGCAAATGATTGACCACAAAAGACTCTTCTGTTTGCAAACAATGATCTTCTTCTCTTAAAAACATTCCCAAGTTTTTGTTAAAAAAGCTTTTAATAGGATTTTGGAGAGCAGTTTTGAGATGATGTATTTCTAGGACAATTTCAGGAAAATTAAACTCTACTTTCATTTGCGGAGTAAAATCGTGAAGAAACTGATGACGACCCTTTTTGTCAGCAAGATAATAACTTGAGGCTAATTGATAATCATAATAAGAGTAGTTGGGAAGGTGCGTTTCTGGAGAGAAGTATTGGTAATCAAAGGAGCGGTAAGGATGGGTGTAAGTAAGGGTAGGCGAGACTTTACCTTTTGCATGCACAAAAGCTTGATCTATATAATGGAGAAGTTCGATCACTACAAGAGAAGGAGCCTGATCTTTTCCTTCGTCTCCTGTGTAATGCGTATAACTTAAAATAAAATAATTTCTGGCAGATAACAGCGCTTCTAAAAATAGATAACGGTCATAATCATTGCGGGTAGGGCAGTAGTCGCAGGTCTTGCTTTCTTTCATTAAATTTAAAGAGGAGCTATTTTCATTACGTGGAAACACGCTTTCATTCATACCTATTAAAGCAATAACCTTAGCAGGTAAAGAACGCATAGGTAACATTGAACAAAATTTAACAGTTTGCAGATGATTTTCTTGAAAAGTAAAATGCCGGTGATTTAGGTAAGTCTCTAAATGCTTTTTTAAAGCATCAAAGCAGACTTTATGATCAGGAAGCCAACAGGCTGCTTGGGTAAAGGCTTCTAATTGATTAAATAAATCCTCGTTTTCTTCCTCTTCTGTGTCGTTGTCCACAAGATAAGTATAGATAAGGCGTTGTAACTCTAAAATCCATTCCTGATAACTTTTTTTTGTACCATCGACCAAGCTTTTTAAGTCTTTTTTTAAAGCTCGCATGAGAGCGATCCATTTTCCTAACAAGATTGCTTGGCTAGTTTCCACATGATTAGGGCGAATCAAAGCTGTAGAATCTTTAGGCAGCTGATCCATAGCTAAACCTAAGAGTAAGCAAGCAAACCCCCCTTCCCAAGTCCCTTTGAGGGTATCTTCAACCATGTTTTGGCAATGCCTTTGCTGGAGAAGCTCATTACGATGAAGTGCATCTCCCCCCCAGTGGATCCCTACATCTTCCAACCAGGTGCGTATTTGCAAAACTTCCTCAGCAGAGATTTGGTGCTTTTTTTGAAAGGTCGAGAAATTGAATAAATATAAAATGTCTTCGGCATCCCAGCGGCCCGAAGGAAGACTAAGCAGATGCCAAAACTGTTTAGTAAGCGAATCTTCAGCAAGTGCATGCATGTCGAGTAGTTGGTAATCTAATCGAGGATTTTGGGCGCCGAAAACTTGTCGAATATAAGGAGCATAGACAGTGATATCAGGGGCCATCACGATAATATCAGAGGCCTCTATATCCCCTTCTTTTTTAATAAGTTCTAAAAGGTTGTTATAAAGAATTTGAATTTCTCGTTGTCTTGTGGGAGCGCAATGAAGTTGAATAGAAGTATCGTTAGAAATAAGGATTTTTTTGGCATTTTCTGGATTACGCATGAACAGTAAATCAGCTTGAATATAATCTAAAAGATGGGGGGCATGCTTATTTGCTTCCCAGATTAAATTATCATCGAGGTAATCAGAATAAATCTCTTCCATCTGCAGACACTGAGGCAGAGCATACTGAGCATAAGTTTCCTGCTCCTTTTGTTCTAGTAACTCAGACATTTTACGTCCTAGCTTGCCCCAATTGGCTAACAAAAAGTTTTTATCGCGTAAGTAGTTTTCTAGCTCTTGCTGCTCAGAGGAAAGAACCTTTTGCTTTTTCCAAAATTGCTGTATTTTTTTTGCTTCTTTTTCAGATAAAATATCGCTCCAAAATATAGAGCAGGGAGATAGTAAATAGTAATTAACAGAATATTGCTCGGCTATTTTTTCAAAGAGTAAATAATCACTATTAGCCATAAAGCTAATTGAAAAAAGATGAACTTGGAATTCGATGAAGGAATCGTTAGCCAGAATAGGCTCGTGATAAGAACAACTCCAGTTGTTATCCTGGGAGGAAAAGAGTGACTGCCAGAGATCTTGCTGCCATCCTTGCTCATCAGAGTTCCATTTGTTGACCATTGCTTTCCCATATTTTCCATAGTCCATGAAAAGCTGAGCTACAGTTTCTGCTAATAGGGCTAAACGTTTTGCACTGCGTTTAGAGAATAGAAGAGAGGGGCCGGAGCTAACATTAACTTTCAAGTAATCGAATAAAGGATACCAATTCCTTCGTTGAGCTGGAGAAAGAGTATTCCAAGCAAAAGCCATTTTATGAATGTGAGCTTCAATGGCTAAAGTTAATTCCAATTCATTAGGATAATAGAAAGAATTTTTTTGTGAAGAAAAATAATTAGAAAGCTTTTTTAGAGCCTCCTCCAAATAGATTATTTCTAGACCAGCGGCAATTTCTAACTCCGGATCTTTAGCCAATTGCAAAATCAGCCAAGATTTAATGGCCAGTGTAGGAACGATGATAACGCGTCGTGCAAAGGGAGAGGATCTGCCAAAAAGGCCTTGTTTAAGATGATCATAAAGAATTTCAATACGATTGCTATAAAAAGTTTTAATCATAAGTGCTTACTCTACCAACAGCTTAAACTATCTAGTCGTTAAGTAACCACTGTAATAGCAAGCAACAAAATTGTGAAGAAAATATATTGCTTAAGCCCTAGTTCTAGGGAAAAAAAGAAGGAAGCTAGGCTTTAAAAGATAGCTAGAGATTGAGTGTAGAAGCTAGAAAATGTCTATTTAGACATTAAGTTAAAAGTTATACGCTTTTGAGCAGCAGCTTAGGTAATTGCAATCTTGGATCTTCTTAAGGTAAAGCGGTAGCGAGTGGAAAGCCAATCGTCTCTTAAAAAACTTTAGGCGTATTTTTTTTAAATCGTATAAGTGAGCTTAAATTAATATCATTTATAAGAAAAGCTACTTTATCTTCAAGCTTTATGGCTGCAAATCTATTGTGTTTTTTCTCTTGAGCTTTGAGCCTTAAGGGAGCCTAAGATCAAAAGGAATCTTTTCGCACCGCGTACCCTATAAGGTTGGTAGCTCGCCTAAAGGATTTTCGCCTTTAAAGTCTAAATCTAGAAACTTTTTCCTCTCATCCCTTATATAATACCAATCCTATTTTTTTGCTTGAGTCTTAAGAGTTCACTGCCCATACTGTAAAAATTGTTAAATAATATATAAGTTTAATATGTTAACTTCTCTTATTCGCAAATATTCTTCATTTACCTATTTAAATGTCACTCAATTTTTGGGGGCGCTTAATGATAATATTTATAAGCTATTGATTGTTTACTTCTTAATTGATCAAGAAGGGATTGAAAATGGACATAAAATTTTAGCTTTAACAGGAGCTATATTTGTACTGCCCTTTCTGCTATTTTCTGCCTTTTCAGGCGTATTAGCTGATCGCTGTAGTAAAAGAAATATTATCGCTTTCACTAAAATTTTAGAATTAATGGTTATGATGCTAGGTATCTTAGCTTTTTGGTATGAAAGCCGCTGGGGATCTTATCTTATTCTTTTTCTGATGGCTGCTCAAACTGCTTTATTCGGTCCCTCCAAATATGGAATTTTACCAGAATTAGTGCCGCATGATAAGATTTCTAAATCCAATGGGTTGATGGCCTCTTTTACTTTTTTGGCTATTATATCGGGTACGTTTTTTGCCTCTTTCCTAGTAGATATCACGGGAAGAAATTTCATTGTAGCGGCTATATTTTGCACGGTTATTGCTTTAGTAGGGGTGATTTCAAGCTTTTGTATTGAGTATACTCCTCCAGCAGGCTCTTTGAAGAAATACGATGCTCGATTCCTCTATGACATTTATAGCAACTTAAAGCTTGCTAGTTTGCATCCTTCCTTATTAATGGCAGTATGCGGCTCGGCTTTTTTTCTATTCTTAGGTGCTTTTGTTCAACTCAACATGATCCCCTTTGCCACCCAATCTCTCCATCTGACTGATATTCAAGGCGGCTATCTATTCCTTTTAACAGCATTAGGAATTGGCACGGGATCAGTAGTGGCTGGAAAGATATCTGGTAAAATGGTGGAATTAGGGCTAGTTCCTATTGCAGCCTTGGGAGTAGCTATTTGTTGTTTTATGATTGACTTGTTTTCTCACAATCTAGTGATGGTTATGGGTCTAGTGATTCTAGTAGGTTTTTTTGGAGGAATATATGAGATACCTTTAGATTCTTATGTGCAAGTTGCCAGCCCTAAGAAAAATAGAGGACAAATTGTGGCGGCCACCAACTTTTTAAGTTATATAGGCGTGCTGTGTGCTTCAATTATGTTATATTTGACAGAAGAAATGTTAAAATATAGTCCTGATAAAAGCTTTAGCATCATTGGAACCATTACCTTATTTATTACAGTGCTAATTGGCTATCAGTACTTCGATTACTTAGCGCGCTTTATTGGAATGATTCTTTCACGTTTGCATTTCCAAGTAAATTATTATGGTCTAGAAAACATTCCTGAGACTCCTACCATTTATGTTTGTTCTCATACCGCCTGGAATGACACCTTGCTGATGCTAGGCGCGCAGCGCAGGCGATTGCGTTTCTTTATTGAGCAAGAACAAGGGCATAGCAGTAAGTTTATGCGCCGGCTTTATCGTTTATTACGTGTCGTTTTTATCCCTGACATAGAGCCTTTAGAGAGAAATACAGCATGCTTAATGGCAATAAAAAAGACGCTGGACAAGGGAATCTCAGTATGTATTTTTGTAGAAAATGAAGCTATTGAAGAAGAGATCGAGAAGTTAAATCATTCTTATAGCTTTAGGAAAATTCTAGATGAAACCTATTATTCTATTGTTCCCGTCATTATTTCTAAAGGGATGAAAGATAAAAAGGCCCGTTGGTTTGTCTGGCTGATGGAAAAGTTTCGTGTTCCTGCTTCCATCGCTTTTAATACTAAAATACCAGGGGAACAGCCCATACCTGACGATTTTGAAGATGAACTTTGTTTAGTTACAGACTAAAATATATTAGTAGTAGTGGTCTTTAGACAGGTTTTGCAAGATTAATTCAAAATTCTATCTTTTTAAGTTTTATTCGATGCCCTATCAATCATTCTTTTCCACATTTTAATTCAAATTTTAGGTTGTTTGGCATGATTTAAAGCGGTTTATGCTCTAATTAATAGCTGCTAACATAATAAGAGCTTTTAGTCCAAAGCGAAGTGCGGCAGAAGCTAGACAAAATGCTACTTATACGCTTGATTACTTGAGAAAATTGCTAGGTAAAGTATTTGTCAAATAATTTTGATAAAAGCCTCCTGACTAGATTGTAGGCCGGTTGCATTTTTTACATCATGTTTGAGGCTGGCGACGTTAAAAAAATGGTTCTGGGAATAAGTGATTATTTTTTTTGCTGGAGCAAAGAGGCTGAATCGGCGGTTAGCTGGTACACACACACACCTGGTGATAAGGATATGAATTCGTTTGACTTGCTTTTTTAATTTTTTTATATTGCCTTTTAAAATAAAAATGCTGAAAAACCGTCACTACCCAAGGAGATAAAATGCATTCTATCTCTTCAGTCTCTATTGAAAGCTTGCCCAATGAATTGCTGTTCCCTATCTTAGAGGCTTGCGTAGCTCCTCCCTTATTTAGCGTCTGTAAAAGATGGAGCCACCTGTTAGCTACTGAAGTCATGCCTTCCCTTTATAAGCAAATAGGTAAAGTGCATGTTCCTCAAGGAAATGTTAAGGAGCAGGCTCTTATTGTAGATAGGATTTATAAGCTAGAAGATAGACCTTCAGAAATAGAAAAAGTCAAGGCAATCTTTAGGCAAGCCTTTGCTCTATCTAAATCTCTTGCTCCCGTAGAGTTAGAATTTAAATGGAAAACCCAGGAAAAGAGATATTATACGCTAGCTAATTATTCCTCTTATCTTATAAATATTAATCGCCTGCTAATGTGGAAAACACTGCCTGGTGGAACGGAATACTTAAGTCAAGAAAAAATCAAGTATTTACCTTTAGAAAAACAAGGGGAGCTTTTTAGAGATTGGATTGAAGAAAATTGTAAAAATACTACGGCTCTAGATTTATCTAGATTAGGCTTGACTTATTTACCCCCAGAAATATGCCAGTTATCTAAGCTGCAAGAGCTTGATTTAAGCCAAAACCAACTCACCAGCCTTCCTGCAGAAATCGGGCAATTGTCTCAGCTGCAAGGGCTTTACTTAAACCAAAACCAGCTCACCACTCTGCCTGCAGAAATCGGGCAATTGTCTCAGCTGCGATGTCTTTACTTAAATCAAAACCAGCTCACCAGCCTGCCTGCAGAAATCGGGCAATTGTCTCAGCTGCAATGGCTTAATTTAAGCCAAAACCAGCTTACCTGCCTGCCTGCAGGAACAGGGCAACTGTCTAATCTGCTACATCTTTACTTAAATCAAAACCAGCTCACCAGCCTGCCTGCAGAAATCGGGCAATTGTCTCAGCTGCAATGGCTTAATTTAAGCCAAAACCAGCTTACCAGTCTGCCTGCAGAAATCGGGCATTTGTCTCAGCTGCAAGAACTTGACTTAAATCGAAACCAGCTCACCAGCCCTCCTGCAGAGATAGGTCAGCTGTCTCAGCTGCGGGTGCTTTACTTAAATCAAAATCAGCTCACCTGTCTGCCTAAAGAAATTGGGCAATTGTCTCATCTGCAAGGGCTTGGATTGAATCAAAACCAGCTTGCCAGTATGCCTGAAGAAATCGGACAGCTGTCTGAGCTGGAATGGCTTTACTTAAATCAAAACCAACTCACCAACCTTCCTACAGAGATAGGGCAGCTGTCTCGGCTGCACAG
This sequence comes from Neochlamydia sp. AcF65, assembly GCF_018342435.1. Lineage (NCBI taxonomy): Bacteria > Pseudomonadati > Chlamydiota > Chlamydiia > Parachlamydiales > Parachlamydiaceae > Neochlamydia > Neochlamydia sp. AcF65. The sequence continues at coordinate 90,180 of NZ_JAEMUE010000031.1, read as the reverse complement.
GCTTGACTTAAATCAAGGCCAGCTCACCAGCCTTCCTGTAGAAATCGGGCGGTTGTCTCAACTGCAAGAACTTGACTTAAATCAAAACCAGCTCACCAGCCTGCCTGCAGAAATCGGGCGATTGTCTCGGCTGCAAAGGCTTTACTTAAATCAAAACCAGCTCACCACTCTGCCTGCAGAAATCGGGCGGTTGTCTCAGCTGTACACGCTTGAATTAAATCAAAACCAGCTCGCCAGCCTTCCTGTAGAAATCGGGCGGTTGTCTCAACTGCAAAGGCTTTACTTAAATCAAAACCAGCTCACCAGCCTTCCTGAAGAAATCGGGAGATTGTCTCGGCTGCAAAGGCTTTACTTAAATCAAAACCAACTCATCACTCTGCCTGAAGAAATCGGGCGGTTGTCTCAGCTGCAATGGCTTGACTTAAATCGAAACCAGCTTACCAACCTTCCTGTAGAAATCGGGTAAATATCTCGGCTGCAAAGGCTTGAATTAGCGGAAAATCCTTTGAAAGATATTGGAGAAGAAATAAGGCAACTTTTTCAATTGTAGAATGGCCATAAGTAATTTTTAATTGGGGTGAGCTAAAATGAAATAAAAACTTTTAGCCATCTTATCTTTAAACAAGTCATCTGCTTTCCTTCCCGCAACTAAGCAAGCTTAAGCTAATCTACACATTTATAATGACAAGAAGTTTCTCTCTTTTTCTGCAGATTCCTAGGCTGGGAGAACAACCTTTCTTGACAGGAAGAAACTAGGCGTATTGTATTCCATCATTCGTTTGAAGAATTAAAACATTGCACCCGAAAGAGCCATTTTCTCAAATAAGGCAAAAATCAATCTCATTCTTTTAGCCAAATCAAAATTGCCGCTTCACTTACTCTCCAAAACCTGTGGCTGCTCCTGAACGTTTGGAAGGCCCCCCCTTTCCTTAAATTTATCTGAAATAAAAGCGTGGTGGATTATCTTTGAGTTGTTTTTCCTTGATAAGGATACAAATTCGTTTGACTTGCTTTTTTAATTTTTTTTATATTGTCTTTAAAAAATAAAAATGCTGAAAAGTCCTCACTATCCAGGGAAATAAAATGCATCCTATCTCTTCGGCATCTATTGAAAGCTTACCCAATGAATTACTGCTCCCTATCTTAGAGGCTTGTGCAGTTCCTTCCTTATTTAGCGTCTGTAAAAGATGGCATCATCTGCTGGCTTCTGAAGTGATGCCTTCTCTTTATAAGCAAATAGGTAAAGTGCATGTTCCTCAAGGAAATGTTAAGGAACAGGCTCTTATTGTAGATAGGATTTATAAGCTAGAAGAAAAGCTTTCAGAAGCAGCAAAGGTAAATGCAATTTTTAGGCAAATCTTTACTCTAGCTAGTTCTTTTTCTCCTCTAGAGTTTAAATGGAAGTCTGAAGAAAAAAAATATTTTACTTTAGCTAACTACTCCTCTTATCTGCGGAGTATTAATCGCCTTTTAGTTTGGAAAAAACTTCCTGATGGGGAAGAATACTTGAGCCGAGAAGAAATCAAGCACTTGCCTCTAGAAAAAAAAGGAGAGCTTCTTAGAGATTGGATTGAAGAAAATTGTAAAGACTTAACTTTGCTAAGTTTATCTAAAGCAGGCTTGACTTATTTACCCCCAGAAATATGCCAGTTGTCTCAGCTGCAAATCCTTTACTTAAATCGAAACCAGCTCACCAGTCTGCCTGTAGAAATCGGTCAAATGTCCCAGCTGCAAACGCTTGAGTTAAATAAAAACCAGCTCACCACTCTGCCTGCAGAAATCGGGCAATTGTCTGAATTGGAATGCTTTTACTTAGGAGAAAACCAGCTCACCAGTCTGCCTGCAGAAATCAGTCAATTGTCTAAGCTGATACAGCTTTACTTAAATCAAAATCAGCTCACCAGCCTTCCTGCAGAGATCGGGCAATTGTCTAATCTGCGAGGGCTTTATTTAAATCAAAACCAACTCACCAGTCTGCCTGCAGAAATCGGGTGTTTGCCTCAGCTGCGATGGCTTTACTTAAATCAAAACCAGCTTACCAGCCTTCCTGCAGAAATCGGGCAGCTGTCTCAGCTTATCAAGCTTGAATTAGCAGAAAATCCTCTGAAGGATATCGCCGAAAAAATAAGGCAGCGTTTTCAATTGTAGAATAACAAGTACTTTTTAAATGGGGGTGAGCTAAAATGAAATAAAAACTTTTAGCCATCTTATCTTTAAACAAGTCATCCGCTTTCCTTCCCGCAACTAAGCAAGCTTAAGCTAACCTACAGATTTATAATGATAAGAAGTTTTTCTCTTTTTCTGCAGATTGCTAGGCTGGGAGAACAACCTTTCTTGACAGGAAGAAACTAGGCGTATTGTATTTCATCATTCAGTAGAAGAATTAAAACAAGGTGCCAAAAAGAGCCGCTTTTCTCAAATAAGGCAAAGAATCAATCTCATTCTTTTTAGACACACCAAAATTGCCGCGTCACTTAATCCCCAGGACCTGTGGCTGCTCCTAAATGCTTGGAAGGCCCCCGCCTTTTCCTTAAATCTATCTGAAATAAAAGCGTGGTGGATTATCTTTGAGTTGTTTTTCCTTGATAAGGATACGAATTGTTTTGACTTGCCTTTTTAATTTTTTTATATTGCCTTTAAAAATAAAAATGATAAAAGGCCATTACTATCCAAGGAAATAAAATGCATCCTATCTCTTCGGCATCTATTGAAAGCTTGCCCAATGAATTACTGCTGCCTATCCTAGAGGCTTGCGCAGTTCCTTCCTTATTTAGCGTCTGTAAAAGATGGCATCATCTGCTGGCTTCTGAGGTGATGCCTTCCCTTTATAAGCAAATAGGTAAAGTGCATGTTTCCCAAGGGGATAGTAACAAGCAGGCTTTTATTTTAGATAGGATTTATAAGCTAGAAAGTAGCCTCTCCGAAAAAGCAAAGGTAAATGCAATTTTTAGGCAAATCTTTACTCTAGCTAGTTCTCTTTCTCCTCTAGAGTTTAAATGGAAGTCTGAAGAAAAAAAATATTTTACTTTGGCTAACTACTTCTCTTATCTGCTGAATACTAATCGCCTTTTACTTTGGAAAAAACTTCCTGGTGGGGAAGAATACTTGAGCCGAGAAGAAATTAAGCACTTGCTTCTAGAGAAAAAAGGAGAGCTCTTTAGAGATTGGATTACAGAAAATTGTAAAAATACTACGGCTTTAGATTTATCTAGATTAGGCTTGACTTATTTACCCCCAGAAATATGCCAGTTATCTAAGCTGCGAGAGCTTGACTTAATAGAAAACCATCTTACCACTCTACCTGCAGAAATCGGGCAGCTATCTCAGTTGAGAAGGCTTGACTTAAATCAAAACCAGCTCATCGCTCTGCCTACAGAAATTGAGCAACTGTCTAAGCTACAAGGACTTTACTTAAACAAGAACCAGCTCATCAGTCTTCCTGCAGAAATCGGGCGGTTATCTCAGCTGCGCATACTTCACTTAAATCAAAACCAGCTCACCGCTCTGCCTGCAGAAATAGGCCAATTGTCTGAGTTGGGATGCCTTTACTTAGGAGAAAACCAGCTCACCAGTCTGCCTGCAGAGATGGGGCGTTTGTCTAAGCTGGAATTGCTTGATTTGAGCCAAAACCAACTCACCAGCCTGCCTGCAGAAATAGGTCAATTGTCCCAGCTGCAAGGGCTTGACTTAAATCAAAACCAGCTCACCAGTCTACCTGCAGAAATAGGCCAATTGTCTGAGTTGGAATGCCTTTACTTAAACAAGAACCAGCTCATCAGCCTTCCTGCAGAGATGGGGCGGTTGTCTAAGCTGCAATTGCTTGATTTAAGCCAAAACCAACTCACCAGTCTGCCTGCAGAAATCGGGCACTTATCTCAGCTTAACAATCTTGGATTAAAACAAAACCAGCTCACCAGTTTGCCTACAGAAATCGGGCAATTGTCTCAGCTTACCAAGCTTGAATTAACGGCAAATCCTTTGAAAGATATTGCAGAAGAAATAAGGCAGCGTTTTCTATTGTAGAATAGCCCTATGTATTTTTTAAATGGGGGTGAGCTAAAATGAAATAAAAAAAACTTTTAGCCATCTTATCTTTAAACAAGTCATCCGCTTTCCTTCCGGTAACTTAAGTAACTTAAGCTAACCTATATATTTATAATGACCAGAAGTTTCTCTCTTTTTCTGCAGATTGCTAGGCTGGGAGAACAACCTTTCTTGACAGGAAGAAGCTAGGCGTATTGTATTCCATCATTTGATAGAAGAATTAAAACATTGCGCCAAAAAGAGCCGTTTTTCTCAAATAAGGCAAAGAATCAATCTCATTCTTTTAACCGAACCACAATTGCCGCGTCACTTAATCCCCAGGACCTGTGGCTGCTCCTAAATGCTTGGAAGGCCCCCCCTTTCCTTAAATCTATCTGAAATAAAAGCGTGGTGGATTATCTTTGAGTTGTTTTTCCTTGATAAAGATACGAATTGGTTTGACTTGCTTTTTTAATTTTTTTATTCTGTCTTAAAAAAATAAAAATGATAAAAGGTCATCACTACCCAGGGAGATAAAATGCATCCTATCTCTTCGACATCTATTGAAAGTTTGCCCAATGAATTGCTGCTCCCTATCTTAGAGGCCTGCGCAGTTCCTTCCTTATTTAGCGTCTGTAAAAGATGGCATCATCTGCTGGCTTCTGAGGTGATGCCTTCCCTTTATAAGCAAATAGGTAAAGTACATGTTTCCCAAGAGGATATTAACAAGCAGGCTTTTATTTTAGATAGGATGTATAAGCTAGAAAGTAGCCTCTCCAAAAAAGCAAAGGTAAATGCAATTTTTAAGCAAATCTTTACTCTAGCTAGTTCTCTTTCTCCTCTAGAATTTAAATGGAAGACTGAAGAAAAAAAATATTTTACTTTAGCTAACTACTCCTCTTATCTGCTGAATATTAATCGCCTTTTACTTTGGGAAAAACTTCCTGGTGGGGAAGAATACTTGAGCCGAGAAGAAATTAAGCACTTGCCTCTAGAAAAAAAAGGAGAGCTACTTAGAGATTGGATTGAAGAAAATTGTAAAAACATCACGGCTTTAGATTTATCTAAAGCAGGCGTGACTTATTTACCCTCAGAAATCGGGCAGTTGTCTCAGCTGCAATTGCTTAGCTTAAGCCAAAACCAGCTCACCGCTCTGCCTGCAGAAATCGGGCAGCTGTCTCAGCTGTACGACCTTTTCTTAAACAACAACCAGCTCACCAGCCTTCCTGCAGAACTCGGGCAGCTGTCTCAGCTAAAAAACCTTCAATTAGATCAAAACCAGCTCACCAGCCTTCCTGCAGAACTCGGGCAACTGTCTGAGCTACAATGGCTTTACTTAAATCAAAACCAGCTCACCAGCCTGCCTGCAGAAATCGGGCAATTGTCTCAGCTGCAAGAGCTTATTTTAAATCAAAACCAGCTCACCAGCCTTCCTGGAGAAATTGGGCAGCTGCCTGAGCTACAATGGCTTTACTTAAAACAAAACCAACTCACCGCTCTGCCTGCAGAAATCGGGCGGCTGGCTAAGCTGCAATCGCTTAGCTTAAGCCAAAACCAGCTCACCGCTCTGCCTGCAGAAATCGGGCAACTGTCTCAACTTACCAGTCTTGAATTAGCGGCAAATCCTTTGAAAGATATTGCAGAAGAAATAAGGCAGCGTTTTCAATTGTAGAATGGCCATAACTACTTTTTAAATTGGGATGGGCTAAAATGAAATAAAAAAACTTTTAGCCATCTTATCTTTAAACAAGTCATCCGCTTTCCTTCCCGCAACTAAGTAAGCTTAAGCTAACCTACACATTTATAATGGCAAGAAGATTCTCTCTTTTTCTGCAGAGTGTTATGGCTGGGAAAGCAGAGCTGACGAACTAAAATTCTGATGGTTGTGATAGTATTACTTTGTTAAACTTGGGATGTATCAAAAAATAGCCTTCTAGATGAGCCATGAATAGCTTGGCAAGAAGGAGAAATAATAATGCAAAATAAGCTGTTAATCAATCTTCTTACTTGAGGCAGAGCATAGAGATTATTTTACCTTTTGCCTGGTATTTCAATACGGTTAAGAAGCTATAAGCCATAAAACGTAACATCAGATGATGATGGAGTCCTAGCCATGACTGTCCCTCAAAGTGATTTAATTCTAATTCCTCTTTCATCTGCTGATAGCCTTGCTCAATTCTATATCTTTCATAAATCTATTTACTATATTCTTGAGGAAGTATCTTTTGAGGCATTGGAAACATAGTATTTATATTGATCGTTTCCTAACTTTTCCATGATTAGCCATCTTTCAACTTCTGGCCTATAAAATGCCTCTGTGATCGTTTTTTAACCCGTATGGTCGTCATTTTATTATATTTCTTCGATTGAAGATTAAGTTTTACCTTTTGCCACTTACATCCTTCCTTTATCAATTTTTTTAGCCATTTCTTGGCAGAAGGAGGCTTAAAGCTTCTATCGGTAACTTTTGAGGCATTTTCTTGGTTGGCCTCTAATGTTCTGACTAGAATTTAAAGGAATATCTAGAGGCCAGAAGGCATGGTTTCCAGGAATTTGAGCCACAAAGGTTGACTGTCTTTTATCTAACTCTTCCAGTAAATCTCGTATTGCTTCATAATAAATTATTACACCATATTCTTTTGCTAGGGTCTTGTATTCTAAAAAGTAATGGGGAAGGTTTTTATTGGAAACCTCAAAATATTTGATAAGTCCTTGATAGGCCTCAAGCTCGTCTTGGTAATCTCTTAGATATACATCTTCATACTTAACCGGCCTTCGCGAACGCTCTACAAATATATTAGACTTCTTGAGTAATTAAATTTCAATTTCATAGTTGTAGATCATCGCAATAAGATTAAAGCGCAAACCAAGCCTTCTTCTTCGATTTCTGTATCTATCGCTTATGATTTTAAATCTTTTCAAACTCCCAATCACATTTTTGTTTATTACTCTTTCCGAAGATATTGCTTGGTTTTGCTTTTTTCTTCCTGAGTTAACGGTTTTCTCTTTCTAGATTTTTTTGGTAGCCTGGAGTTTCTTTGAAGTTTTTTTATACCTGTATATCCACTATCGGTTATCGCGCAGCGGTTATCAGTCCAGCGCACCTTACTTTCTTTAAACAACTTATAATCATGCTTTTTACCATTACTAAAGGCCGTACAAATAACTTTCCTACTCTTCTTATCGGCCACCACCTGACTTTTTAGGGTATGCCTTTTCTTTTTTCCTGAATAGAAATGCTTCTGCTTGTTGTTGCGATTCCTTATCTTTTTTTTCTTTAACTCTCCTCTTAGGTCGCTCTACAGGTGATTCTGATGCATCTATAAGCACTACTTCGTATTCACTATCCTTTTCCAGAAGAGCTTTCTTTCCAGGAAGCGAAAATTCCCCACTTTTAATTAATGTGTCTTCCACCCATCTACATGCTCGATAGCAACCACTTTCGCTCAATCTATAACTTCTACCTAAATGAAAATAAGTTCGATATTCTCTTAAATACTCCAACGCCATCAAAAGCTTGTCTTGGATACTTAGCCCGCCTCTTCTTCCTGCTCTTCTCTATCTTCTGTTTTGTGCTTCTACTAAAACCTCGACCATTCTTTCAAATGTTTCACGCTTTACCCCTGTCAGCCTTCTAAATTGTTCGGCAGGCAGCACTTTAAGCTCCTCATATTTCTCCATATCTTTTTCCTTAGTTTAAAGGATAAGAAAATAGCAAAAATTTAATTAAGCAAGAAGTCTATTATCTGTCGCCCTTCCTTTTCCATTCATGCTAAAAGCAATATTTTTCCTCTAGTAAAATCTACAACCCTAGTGCTTGTGATACGAGTAAATGGGTGATTTTTATTAGGTCACATAATTAAAGAAGTATTTAAAGCTTCATTAAGCCAGCTCTATTCTGCTTGTTTTACCCCTCCCCTGTATGTCGTGTATGTATAGAGGTCGGCTAATAGCCGCAATTTTGTAATCGATAGCTCTAAAAAACAGTTTAGATAGAGGAACTCAGAGTAGACATGCTTGCTTATAATGAAAATGCATTGTATGTTAAAAGGAATGTTTAGGAGCTCAAAAGATTAAGAATTCTAACCTTATAAATAAGAGGAGCATTTGCTATGAGTGAATTAATATCAGAGCAAGAAGGGCTTCTTCAAAAAGACTATGCCATTTATAGGAGGCCTAATAGCCATACAAGAATCCGTGGTATAGCAATTAATACTCTTCTGCATATTATTCCTTCCCTAGCCATCGTCCAATGAGAAAAACTTCCAAACCTTTTTTGATTCTTTTCGTCCTGCTTTTACTTACAATGAGTCTCCCCCTAACGACTTCTGAGTGGATGCGCGGAAGGGCTTTGGCTATTCTCTCTCCTATGTGGGAAGGCTTAAGTCATTTAAAAGGGCAAAAAAAGCAAGAATTAAAAAATCTAATGCCTATAGATTTACATGAAAATAGCATGCCTGAGATTCAAGAACCCTCTTACGATGCAGTAGCAGCTCGTATAATCTTTCGTTCTCTAGGAACCTGGAATAGTTCCTTGTGGATTAACGTGGGAGAGGAAACGAATGAAGTCTATGAAAGCCCTTTGGTGGCTAAGAACAGTCCTGTACTGGTCGGTGATTCAGTGGTAGGTGTAATAGATTATATGGGAAAAAGGCAATCACGTGTGAGGCTGATTACAGATTCGGGGCTTGTACCTTCGGTGCGTGTGGCCAGAGGTTATGAGCAGGGTAAAGCTATCGCAGAATATATTCCTGATCTAATTGCGTATATACATGCCCATGAAGAGTTGTTTGACAATGGGCGGGAAAAAATGCTAGCAGAAAATGTATTGCGCCATTTGCGTTCAAAGCTATTGGAAAAAAAGCATACCTGGTATTTAGCTAAAGGGGAAATTAGAGGACAGAGCCGTCCTATCTGGCGAACAGATGGCCATCTCCTTCGTGGGTCAGGTTTTAATTATGATTTCGAAGATGAGCAGGGGCCTGCACGCGATTTACGTTCTGGGGAGCCTATAGGTTCTTCACAAGAAAAAGCTATGCCTTTAATAAAGGTAAACGATCTTTTAGTGACTACAGGCATGGATGGAGTCTTTCCAGCTGGCCTTAAGGTAGCAATAGTGACAAAAGTAGATCTTTTAAGGGAAGGAGATTTCGCCTTCGAATTAGAGGCTAAACCCACGATAGGAAATTTAGATGACCTAACTTGGGTGTATGTTATAGCCCCATCAGAATTTAATGGAAAAGATCAGCCTAATTCACGCTAAATTTTTAATTTCCTTTTATCTTATCTTTTAAAATTACAATTTAAATGATAGCTTAAAACCCTTATTTTACTCACATCCTTGTGCACATTATTGAAGAAATTCTAAAGCCTGTGGCTTAATCCCTTTAGGAGAAAATTGGGTTTATCTATCGATAATTAGACTGATATTAAGATGAATTAATAAGGTAAAAGAAGGGTTTTAGGGCATCCTCTTTTATAGTCTTATAAATAACTTAGTCTGCCTACCCACCCCTCTGAGGCATATATTTGTATTTAACAAAAAGAATTTTATAAAATACGGGGCTGCATAAGGAGTTGCTCAAAAGTGTATTAACTTGGTTTTAGAAAGAAAGAGGTGAGGATAAGCTTCTCTTATGCTAGCTTATTTTTAGACTGCTGGTCACTTTTTTTACAAGGATTAAGATTTAAGGCTTTCTCTTCTTAATCAGCGTGGCTACTTGGCTTGCTTGAATAAGTTTTCTATATTTTTTTCATATTTTTTTTTCAGTTCAATGACTTATAATTTTTCTTATCTCCTTCAATCAAAAAAATCATTTAGGCCCCATATTTTTTCTACATTATTTAATAAAATTTTTCTATACCATCTTGCTTTAGTAAATTATTAAAACACTAGGTGTATTATGCAAATAAATCTATCATCTAAAGCATGCCGATTTATTGATCATAAGGCCGATTACGTGCCTATCATAAGTACTGTGACTAATTTAGTTTGTATCTTTCAAAAAGTTTTTATCATACCCCTTAAGCAAGAAAAGAATATTTCTAAAAGTCCTTACTATTCCTACCTTAACCGAAAAAGTTTTGAACGGTGTATAATTTTATTAATTCCTGTATTAGGAAATATCCTTGTAGGAATTGGGGACTTTGCTTGTAAAAGAGAGAATGATAAAGACGCTTTGCCAAAGCCGGCCAAGTACTATGGCCGCATATCTAAGCATGAGGAGGGCCCACCTTCTAGAGGCGATAAAAGAATATTTCCTCTTACTCTTAAAAAAGAGGGAGTAGAGCTGAAAAATTTTAAAGAAAAGCTTCAAATTAGTGCCCAGAAAAAAGTGAATACAATTAGGGATGCTAGTAAAGATCATCAGAACGATAAGGAAGATGTCCTTGCGGCTATTCAGCATGATGACTTAGCAATGCAGCAGACTTGCCAAGATTTCCAGGATGCTAAAAAAGTTGTATTTGCCGCTGTTCAGCATGATGGCTTAGCCCTACAGCATGCTAGCCAAGCGCTGCAGAATAATAAAGAAATCGTTCTTGCCGCTGTTCAACATAATGGCTTAGCTTTGCAGTATGCTAGCCGAGAGCTTCAAAATGATAAAGAAGTTATTTTTGCAGCTGTCCAGCATGGTGGCTTAGCCCTGCAGTATGCTAACCAAGCGCTGCAGAATAATAAAGAAGTCGTTCTTGCCGCTGTTCAACATGATGGCTTAGCCTTGCAGTATGCCAGCCAAGAGCTTCGAAATGATAAAGAAATTGTTCTTGCAGCTGTCCAGCATGGTGGCTTAGCCCTGCAGTATGCCAGCTCAGAGCTTCAAAATGATAAAGAAGTCGTTCTTGCAGCTGTCCGACATACTGGTTTAGCTTTGCAGTATGCCAGCCTAGAGCTTCGAAATAATAAAGAAGTCCTTCTTGCGGCTGTTCAGCAAGACTGCTTGGCTCTTAGATACGCTAGCCAAGAGCTTCAAAATGATAAAGAAGTCGTTCTTGCTGCTGTCCAGCAAGCACCATGGGGGCTTAAGTATGTTAGCAAAAAACTTCAGAATGAAAGAGAAATCGTTCTAGCTGCCGTGCAGAAATTTGGTTTGTCGTTTAGGTATGCTAGTCAAGAGCTTCAAAATGATAGAGAAATCCTTCTTGTCGCCGTCCGGAGAAGAGGCTCTGCACTTATGTATGCTAGCAAAGCTTTGCAGAACGATAGGGAAATTGTTCTTGCAGCTATCCAGCAAGATGGTTTGGCGCTTAGGTATGCTAGCGAAGAGCTTCAGAATAATCCCGAACTTGTTGACCTGAGTTTCAAGTTTTTTAGGCAGCAATCATAAGACTTGCTTCTGGGCTACGAAACTTTAAAGAGGGCTTTTTTGGCTGGGATAATAGCTGCTACTCTTAGCATTATATTGGCTAAAAAATTTGCTACGCTTCTTAATCTGAGTGGATAGGCAATTTAAGAGCTGTTTTTTAGTTACTCGTTTACAGGTTCGATTATAAATCTTTTTCTCCATGAAATTTTGTCTTAAAAGGACGTCAATTCTCGCTTTATATGCGATCGTATACATGTCAATGACTCTAACGCGCTTAATTAGCTTTTGCCTTAACTTAAAGGAAAGATAACCTTTATCGCTAGACAGCTTTCCCATCAGGTTTTTTAGCAAAATGCCAGCCATAAAAACATTGAAAATATTATCAAAGTTGGGCTGAAAAAGTTAAAATCTCTCCCTTACCATTGATAATCAGGTAATATTTGAAACTTTGAAAGCCATCCTGAAGTGGTTTTTCCTCTTTTAGCTTCCCCTTTAATAACCTTATCTCTTGTAATTCTTTGTTTATGACCAACGGCAATAGAGGTAGAGCCAATAAGGCAATCTTGGTGAGCTTTTTCTTTTTAGAAAAGCAATTTTTTGGAGGTCTTTATCCTTTTCTTTCCATTTAATTAAAAGCTTTCTGGGTAGGCATAATGCGATTTTGAATTAAGTTTAGTTGAGCTTCAGCTCTTCTAAAATCTTCTTGTATTATTAAATTCTTCAATTCCTTAAAACTTGCATGAATCTCACATTTTAACTCATCAGATAAGTTAGGCAATAAGCTTAAATAAGTGGGGAGAGATTCATCAATAAAAGGCATCAATTCTTTTTTTATCCAATATTTAGAATGAAAATTAAGGTGCCTTATAATCTCCTGACAAGCAAATAAAAGATCTTGGACGTGCATACTTGCTGTGAGTAAATCTGTTTGATTGGATGAAGATTCTACAAATTTCGCTCTCCAAATATCAAGTTGCAGAGGCGATTGCTGAAATTGATCCAAAACAAGAGCAGCATTTTCTTTCGGCTCCTTCAATATGCACGCTTGAAATGTAGCAATTCTTTTATCTAAATAAGTAGTAAAGTCACGCCGAACAATTGGAAATCTAGAATCTGTGCTATGGGTAATAGCTTGGCGGCGGGCATTTTCTAGCCATTTATAAATTACGGAAGATTTTAGACTGGTTTCCTTAAGATAACAGTTGATTATGTCCAAATGATCAAGATTAAACTCCTCATTTAGAGTGTTTTTCATTTTATTTAGTAATTCTAGCTGGGATTGTAGCGTGTTCAGGTTTTTTATTAGCCTTTAATTTTATTAATTGAAAAAAGTTTGAAGGGTATCCCTTTACTAGGGGGAAAGAAACTTAATGAAAACACATAAAATTAAAAAAGAGGCTGCTGTTTTCTTATTCCTTGAAGCTTTTTATCTAAAACTTTGCCTTTAGCCGTTTAAAATAAATTAAGCAGGTAGCCAGAGAAGAGCGCCGAGGTTAGCAAGTAAAAGCTTTATGGTTAGCCTCTCACCAGATGGTAAGTTTCTAGAGCAATGATCAATAATGTGAATGCTAATAAAGCTAATAACAAAGGTTTGCCACCTCTCACCTGTTCTTGCAAGGGTAGATGAAATCTGTAGCGACCGAGCCAGACCATGCCAATAGGGAGCAGTCCATTAAGGATGGCCTCCCCAAAGCCGCCCGCAATTCCTAAAGCCTCTAAAAATATTCCGGGATAGCTGCCAGCAAAGATAGCAGGAGGGATAAAAACTATTAAGCAAAGAAGTATACGCGTCCATCCTTGGCTTTTTGCCGCTATTCCATCGGCTAAAAAATCTACCATAGAAAGAGAGACTCCTAAAAAAGAGGTAATCAGAGCAAAATATCCAAAGTAGGTAGCTAAAAAGCCAATCCAAGGGTGTCCTGTAATGGTATGGAGAAGTTGAGTAACAGGGATTCCTTCAGAGACCGCCTTAGCTATTTGCGATTCAGGAATTGTTCCAATAATCATCCATTGCCATAAGGTATAGATAATAAAGGGGAGGCTAGTGCCTATTACAATAGCCCTTCGTAGTTGTTGCACATTACGGTGCATAAGGGTGGTTAAAGAAGGTATAATATTATGGTAGCCATAGGCGCTAAAAAGGGTAGGCATTGCTAATAAAAATGCGTTCCAATTTCTTCGAGTAAGGAAGGTTATTTGTACTTCGGTACTTCCTAATCCTATGAGCAAAAAGTAAGAGAAAACAAGCGCTATCATAAGAATTAAATTTACCCGGTCTATGACTTGCGAGCCTAAGAAAACAATGAAACCAAAAAGGCTAGCAAAGGCTATGTAGCCTTTATAGCCTGTGAGATGAAAGCCTAAGCTTTCGACTTGGGAGATGAAAAGAGGAGTACCGCCAGCAATGTAGGAGACCTCCAAGCAATAATAAAGAAAGAGAAAAGCTGCGCCTGCTATCCACTTACCACAAGGTCCAAAAAAGCGTGCCGCCATAGATAATACGTTCGCCTCCTCTTTCATCCAGAGCGTGGCTTCTAAAAAAAGCAAGCCAGTGATTAGCATAAATATCCAACAGATCAGATTCACTGCCATAGCTGGTAAAAATCCTGAAAAGCCAGTCACAACAGGTAGGGCAAGCATGCCTGCACCGATACAAGTACCTGAAACAAGTAATATTCCACTAAGAGTGCTGAATTTGTTATGTAGGGTAGGCATAGAAATTTAATTATCCTAGGGTTGGTACGCAGGAAAAGAGATGTTAAAAATTGCTTTAAGGCAGAAAATTATCAAAAAAACAGATAAAAACAAAATGTTTTTGCAAATTAGAGGGTTTTAAGCTTAAATTAGCATTTTTTAGGAAATAGGATGAAATTTGTTGGATTGAGAGTTAATGTGGTTTAATCTGTTTCTTTTTCTTTAGGTAAAAATCCCCATGAAAGAGAGATGGAAGGCTAAAAATTCTAACTCCTCACACATTAAATGAATTTAAGGAAGGTAGTTCAAAGGTTATGAAATCAGTGGGCGTAGTTGTTCTAACATTAAATGCTGAAAAGCATCTGGTACGCTGTCTTAGTCCTATCATGCAGTCTTCGCTAAGCCCAAAAATCCTGGTAGTAGATTCGTCATCGAAGGATCAAACTAGGTCGCTTGCTTATTCATTAGGTGTAGAAGTTTTATCAATCCCACAAGCAACTTTCAACCATGGTAAAACCCGCGAGCTAGCAAGGAAACACCTAGGCACCGACTTGGTAGTCATGTTAACCCCTGATGCCTATGCGGTAAATCCGCAAGTTTTGGAAAAATTGATTGAACCCATTCTACAGGGTAAAGCATCGATCGCCTACGCTAGGCAAATTCCCCATGAAGGAGCCGATTTTTTTGAATCTTTTCCTCGTTATTACAATTATCCGGTTCGAAGTGAAATTCGAAGTATTGCTGATAGACGCCGTTATGGCTCCTATACATTTTTTTGTTCCGATTCATGCGCTGCGTACTTAAACAGCGCTTTAGATGAAATTAAGGGCTTTCATCCTGTTCTTTTAGGGGAAGATACTTTAGCGACTGCTCAGCTTTTAAAAATAGGACATAAAATTGCTTATGTAGCAGAGGCGGAAGTGAGGCACTCTCATCGCTATAGTTTACGCCAAGAATTCTGCCGATATTTTGATACCGGATTAATGCGAAAAAAATATGAAAATATTTTAAATTGTGCGGAAGGCGACCAAATGAGAGGGAATCACTATGCTACATGCATGCTCAAGCAGCTGTATCAAGAAAAACCTTTATTGCTGCCTTATGCTTTAATGCATATAGGTGCTAAATGGGCAGGATATCGCTTAGGGCAGGCTAGCATTAATGCTCCCCTGTGGTGGAAAAAAGCTTTAAGTAGCCAAAAGTATTACTGGAAAAAAATTACTACCTCTTAAAATGCAATAGGTTTAACATCATTATACTGCCTTGTTATTCCCTCCAAAAAAGCTGTTGTAGATTCTATTATCTGTATTTAAAGCTATAATGCAATTTTAAGAGACATAAATAAGGTAGATTGAATTAAGAGAAGAAAGATTGCTTTAATTCTATCCAGTTTAAAAATTCATTTTATTCAACGAGGCTTATGACATGCCTTTAAGCGAGAAAAGAAAGAAAGTAAAAATTAATTTTTTGTTTTCGCCTTTTGTTTTACTAAATCTATCTCTCCTTATAATTTTCGCTTCTTGCTCAACTGCTAATTTTGATTATCCTATTATGGGACCTGACGAATTTGTGATAGACTCTTATCGCATACGTCAAGGAAAGTTAGCTATCTTGGAGCTTGAGGGAGTAGAGCTTGGAGAGCTAGCAGAAGAGGATATGTTAGAGTATCGCGATGTGATCGCTGAAGATGATATTTTAAACATTGCAGTTTATCACCCCACGCGTAAAGATTTAATGCAGTCTATTCAGTTTATCAATGAATCAACGGGTGGATTTAAAGTCTATCAAGGAAAAATAGATGTGCCAGATTTACCTCCCCTTGAAGTCAAAGGGCTTACTTTAGAAGAAGCTCGTGAGGAATTGCAAAGAGCTTTTAGGGACCAAATTCAGGATATAGAAGTTTATGTCAATTATCGTGATCGCCTACAACGTCGGGTAGAGTTGATAGGTTTAGTTTCTATTCCTACAGTACCGGTGGATGGAAAAATGCGTCTTTATGAAGTGCTTGCTAGATCTCATATTCCGCCAGGCGCTAACTTATTTAAGAGCTATGTAATGCGCGAGGGACGTCAATTGCCTATTGATTTGCATAGGTTAATCAATGAAGGGGATATGAACCAGAACATTGTAATGCGTGGAGGAGATAAAATCTTTATTGCTGCTCCTTCGGATGCGACAGTTATGGTGATGGGAGAGGTGCGGGCTCCTCGCCCAATCAATGTTCCCTACGGCTTTATTTCTCTACGTGAAGCTCTAGTAACGGCCGGAGGTATTCCTTTTACGGGCAATGGCAATTGTATCCATGTGATCCGTGGAAATATGCTTTGTCCTAAAGTTTACCTAGTCTCTTTAGATCACATTGTGCATTTGCCTAACGATAGCCTATTATTGATGCCTGGGGATACTGTCTATGTAGCCGAAAAGCCTTTGACGCAATGGAACAGATTTATCGAGCAGCTGATTCCTAGCTTTACTGGCCTTCAAGCAGGATATGGAACATATCAGTTAATTAACGATTAATTGTAGTAGAGGTTTACCTTAAAAATGCCGCCCATAGATAAACATCCCTCAGAAAGTGTGATTACCATCACTGATCTTTTGCATATTTTAAAGATACATAAGGTTGCTATTATATCTACGGCCTTATTTTGCTGCATCTTGGCTGCCTGCTTTGCTCTATCTCGGCCGGTCATTTACAATATTTCTGGCACGTTCAAAGACAAAGGTAAATCAAAGTCGGGTCTTTCTACATTGAGCCAGCTTCTTATTTCTGGTGCTAATGAGACTGAAGGTGAAGCTTTAGCTACTATCAAATCTCGCAAGCTTATGGAGAAGCTAATCTACCGAAGGGGCTTGCAGGGCTTATTGGTTAAAATGGAACCCCGCTTTGATTTACTGGGATCCATACCGGAAAATATTCTAGTTGAATATGCTCATTTCGTTGCCCTTAAAAAGCCCATCTTACCTGATCATCCCCCAAGTTTATGGCTTCAAGATGTAGCTTACAACGATGAGATTTCTAAAGTTTTTACTCTTCATTTCATTAACGAAGAATTTTTTGAAATTTACGATGAAAATAATAGAAAGATAGGGAAGCATGAATGGGGGCGAAAAGTAACAGGTAAAGATTATGCTTTTACTGTCATGAGGAAATCCTCTGAGCCTTTGGCCGGTACTCAATGGTATTTAGAGTTGATGCCCTTGCACAGAGTATCGGAAGATTTATTGGCCGCCTTATCTATCCAAGCGGATCAAAATGACCGCAATCTCCTTCATATTAAATTACAACATGCTAATCGCCATGTAGGCACAGAAATTTTAAATTCTATGATGCTGATTTATCAGGAACATATTCGCCAGGAGCAAAAGCGTATTTCTCAAGAGCAGATTGCTTACTTAGAAAAACGCCAGCAGGAAATGGGAGCTAAGTTGCGTCAAATGATGGTTGCTCATGCAAAAAATATGTCATCGGATATATCTACCAGTGGATTTTTTAATTCCCTTAAAGCCATAGAGTTTTATTCTGCTAATCAAACGCATTACCAGCAGAAATTATACGATATAGAATTAGCAATTAGAAGATTAAGCCATGCCCAGCAAGAGAACTGCGCTTTTTATGATCTACAAGGCGATCCAGGGGTTATCAACCAATCATTGGCAGAAATTAGAGCTTTAAAGCAGCAAAGCGATGCCTTAGATATGGCTTTAAAAAATGCTTATCCTTCTGGTAATCATACTTTTCATGATAGCTTTACAGAACAGTTATTAGATTTAGAACAAGCCAAGCGTCTATCTATAGAAGCGACTTGCTTGCTAAGGAGCTTAGAAAGTGGGCAAGGCCAGCCTACCCTAGATCATCTAGTTAATGATTCAAGATTTGCTGTACAAGCTTGGCAAGATAAATTGTTAGTCGCCCAAAATGATATGGATAGCTGTTTTTCTGAAGAAGAAAGGAGTGACAGGGCTTTAGCATTAAAAACAGCGAAAGAAAACTTTATAGCCTATTTAAAAAATTTAACACATCTTTTTGATGTGCAAGAAAAAGTCATTCAAGAGCGCTTAGCCTTTCAGCAAAGCCCTCAAAATGAATTCCAAGGAATTGATATTACGACTTCTAAAGAATTGTATATCTCTTACACTCGCATGCTTAATGAAGTGCAAGGTTTAATCCGCCAACTGGATTTTATGATTGAGCAGCTGAAAAATCCTCACTTTGAAGTTACTTCAATGAGTGGAATTCAAAATGATTTTGTCACCAACGAGATGATTTCTAAAGCTTCGCAAATTGTTCAGGCCCTCAAAGATCAAAACAATCGTAGTGCTAAAGAAATGGAACGTTTGAAAGAACAATTAGATGTTCAAAAAGATTTCTTGCGCCAACACCTAAATCAAGCTGCTACGCTTCATAAGCTTAAAGAACAGCTGATTAAGGAAAAAATTGTTTCCCTACAAAGTGTAACGCTAGGCCTGTTACGTCAGCAAATTTCTATTTTAGATAAGCACATGCAGGAATACATGGCTATACGCTTAAATGACCTAAAGCAGGAGACTAACCTCATCGTTCAGCATCAAGAACAGCTGCGTAAAGAAATGAAGGATCTACCTAACAAATGGGTTGAAGAGCGTTTAATCGATCAGCAGCTACTCATCAATCAAAAGATGGTGGAAGAAATTACAAGTTTAGTAGAATCAAAAAATTTGACGAGTAATTTAGAGATCTTGCAATCTTATCCTCAGGATTTTGCGCTGCCTCCTCTGCATCCAAAGTCTCCGCGTAGTTTGTTGTATGCTGCCTTTGGTGCGTTTACCGGGGCCTTTATAACTTTTACCTTCTTTATTATTAAATCTACTATCTCTGGCATTCGGGTGAGCCCCTCTAATCTTAAAGCTAATGATTTACACTTCTCTGGCCATCTAACTCCTAAAGCTTCTAATGAGTCTAATGAAAATTTGATGGATCAAGATTTAGATGTGCTGCGTCGTATGATTGCTTATATGGCCAATAGCTCGCAGGCGCCGATAGGACAGTCCTTACTTCTCCTTAATGGAGCAGGAATTGATTATTCTTATCATTTAGCCAAGCTCTTAACCAAGCTTGGTCAAAAGGTTGTCTTAATACCTATCTGCTTTAAAGCAACTTGCCAAGGGTATGGGACGGGATTAATTCAATATCTGCAAGGAGAGATTGAAGAACCCATGATTACTTCTCAGGGCTCTTACGATTGTATTTACGAAGGAGGTGTCTCACGTTTTGCCGTAGAGTTAATCGGCTCCCAGCGTTTCAAAAATTTATTAGACCAGCTTGTACAAAGATACGATTGGGTCTTGGTCGTTAGCGATGCCATGCCAGCTAGTGGACAAGCGGATCTCTTAATAAAAATATTTGATCATGTGGCTGTTAACTTGACTTATGAGTCTCTTTCAGATTTGAAAACTTATATGCCTTATAAAGAACATTTAGCAGATAAGAAAAGAGTTACTTTTGTTTTTAGCCCTACAGAAAGTTAGAGGAGAAGTAAATGTTTTTGCTATCAGCTTCTTTGCATCTACTTTGAAAGCTCGGAAGGAAAAAGTTTTTTTCTCTCTATAAAAATAACAATAAGGGCCATCAAAAGGAGGATCCAGAGAAATTAATGGGATTGCATTTCTCCTCACCAGGAAAATAATAGGTTTTAAAAAAACTTAGTCTGCATACCTAGCTCTCTGAAACATGTCTCTCTGCTCAAATAAAGAGATTTTATAAAGTAGGGGACTGTCTAAGAATTGGCTCAAAAGGTATGATCAGGAAATATTTTTCCTATTCTTCTCTTAAAATCTTTTTTTGCTTTACGCCTTTTCATCTTTTGCCCACTTATTGGCGATAGTCCCGGATATTTCTTAAGGAGCTTTCAAAATTTGAACGAAAGGGATTTAAATCTATGCCCCCTCGTCTTGTGTACCGGCCATAAATTGTTAACTTATGACAGCGACAATGTTTTTGCACATCCATGAAAATACGTTCAATACAATGCTCTCCAAATTCGTAGTGGCTGCGAAAGGAGATAATATATTTAAGAAGGGCCTCTTTGTTAATTTTAGGCCCTATATAATGAATGTAAAGGCTTGCCCAGTCAGGTTGTTTAGTAACCGGGCAATTAGATTTTAAAAGATTAGAATAAAATTCTTCCTCCACAAGTTCTGCTGCATGTTCAAGAATGGAGGGATCGACTGCATAAAGATTGGTTTCAATATCTAAGTTGTCTAAGCAAAACCCCGGGAGGTTTTTAAAGCAAAGGCTTGCATAATCTTTAGATTGAATAAGGTTAACTTTTACTGGCTGGCCCACACATTTTGTTAAATCTTTTTCTAAGATGGCCTGAACATCTTCAAGATTGGCAAAAGTGGTTTGATGGAAAGAGTTCAAATAAAGCTTAAAGGATTTAGATTCTACAATATAAGGGGATTGGCAAGGAAAGAAAAATTCTCCTATCGCTAGGAGAGGTTTTCCTTTTACGTTAAGCCATGACAACTCATAAGCATTCCAAACATCGTAGCCTTGAAAAGGTAAATTTACATCGGCGATCCCAAGGGCTTGGCGTTGTTTATCTCTAGGTAAAGGGCATAGTAAGCTAGGATCATAGGCAGTATTATAAAATGTCTGTTTTCCTAGCGGTGAATTGATAAGAGTTTCATCCTTCATAAAAGCCACTTTTCCGATAAAATAAAGTTTAATTTAAGCATCCACCATACTCTGCAAAATGATATTTTTCAATGGTTAACTCTTAAGAGAGCTAGCTTAAGCATCTCTAAAAATAGAGCTATACATGGAAGTAGAGCTTTTTTTGCAAAATAAAGAAGGGGCTAGTTTATAAATCTGAGAGAAAATGGAATCTAAATAAGCACTTAAATCTTCTGAAAATTTTCTTTTTAATTAAAGATAGTTTTTTAAAATGTATAGTTTTATTAAGAATTGCTTAAAAGCTTATAAATAGACAATTGGCTGTTTTCTAATAGTATTTTTTTTATAAGCGGCTGTCATATAAAAAAGAGCATTAGATTTAAGCGTGGCTTATTTTTTAACCCTCTAAGAGGGGAAGAGTATAAGCTTTTAAAGAAAAACTCTTAAGAGCTGAATGAAGTAAAATTTGGTTTAAAATCTCACGTAAAACATTTCGCAATTAGCGATGAGCTTCATGACGAGCTTTGATTTCTCGCCATTTTCGCACCATTTGAGCTCCTAAAGGAGCCGATTCTTTTCCCCAGGCGCCATATTTTAGGTAGACCACGACCACCAATTCAGGATTGCCCCAGCGATCCAGATAGAGGAGAGCATGCGAATCGTTAGGTATTTTTTGATTAAAAGCAATGCCTCCAAACCAGACGTGAGTATAAAGGTTTGTCCCCTCGTAAAAGTCTAAGTCAATATTCTCCATGGATTCAGCTGTGCTGGTTTTTCCAACCATTTCGTCTTTGAGCTCAAGATAATCGGCAATAGCCTCAGGATACTCACGATATAAGCGGGAAAGGCTAGTCAATCCCTCAGATAATTGTTTTAAAACTACTTTATGCATTCCAATAAGCAAAATATTGCGAATAATATCAGGCATAAACAGGTTTCTTTGAACGAAGGTAGGAGCTTTTTTCACGATTTGGGAGTGATCAAGGCAGGCAGCTTCAAGGGGCTGTTTACTCTGTGCTTGTGAACGGTATCCGGCTGTTAAAGAAACTATCTTGGGCTTCAAAACATGTCCTTTATTAGCTATCGCAGACAGCATGATGCCAGCCTGCAGGGGAGTAACGACTAAAGTATGTTGACCATTAGCCATAGCATAAAGGCCTGTACGATTAGTTATAAGATCATTAGGAACTTTTCCTGCAATTTCACCAGGCAAGTCTATACCTGTGCGGGTGCCATAAGAGAAATCTAAAGCTGCCCGCGAAAGATCCTCCGGAGAGCTTAAATACTCTGCAGCTAGAATAGAAAAATAAGGATTACTAGAGGTTTCAATTGCCCGAATCAGATCAATTTTACCAATGTTTTTTGCATGGCTTTTAAGCATACGGCCCCCCTTGTAATATTGAGGAATAGGAGTGCCATCTTGATGATAACCTACAAAAGTATCCCTACCTTTTTTAAAGATCTGGTCGACCATAATCAAAGGATTGAGGCTGCTTGGGGAGAGCTTATCATTGTTCAGATGATGATAGCGTTGCTTTAACGCTTCATAAGAGGTAATTAACTTGAAAATAGAGCCCTGCGTTGCAGCTTGCCTATAGGCTTGAGAACGCCCGTAACCATATCCCCGTAGAGGATAAAAAGCACGAGCAAGATCTTTTTCTATTTGCTTTCCATTAGTTTTGTTGAGGTAACGATAATATCCAAGTAAGGGTCTATCCAGATGGTGAAAGCTGCGAAAAGTACGCAAGTAATCTTTCGCCAACCCATCATCTAATCCTTTCAAAACAAAAGATAAATTAAAAAAGGCATTTTTCCAAGGAAGCGCCGCATGAGCACCTGCTTGCAGTTCGTTATGCCAGGTTAAGAAATGATTAAGATAGGGTATAATTTCTACCGATACATGAGGTGAAATGCGACCCGTCAAAAAGGCTAAAAGTAAGTCCCCTTGATGCTCATTCCAAAATGAATTAAACATCTCTTTTTCTTGCCTATCAAAATAGTCTATATAAGGCTTGGGGTATTGATGATGAGCTTTTTCTTCTGCCCGTTTTTCTTTTAAAAAAAGCTTTTCATTTTCTTGGCGCCAGGGTAGGAAATGTTGTTCATGAAATAATTCCTTAGCCATCTTTTGCGCTGTTTCTTGTAAAGAAATGTAGGCAGCGGAAGAATTTTTATAATCCTCAAGCGATTGGTGTCCTTTTGCAGCAAGGAGCTGGGGAGAAAAGCGATCGCTGCAGACGGCAAGGCGGCATAGATCCATAAGTAAGATCTTATCATAATGTAATAATAAAGCAGAAAAATAGGGATCTAATATTTTTTTTTGCTGCTCAACACTGTCGGCATGTACTTTTAGATTATTTTCAATCGCCATTTTTGCTTGAAGGGAAATTTTTTCTTTTTGGACGTGAATTCCATCTTCGCCATACAGTAACTTTAACAGCAGATAGATATTACAGGTGCCACTTAATTCAATTAACTGATCGATAGCTTGTTGGATGCTTACCGCTTTTTGCACGCTATCCACCCCTTGGATGGCCTGCATGATTGGAGTATCGGCTTTTAGTATAAGTTTTAAATAATTATTCCAATCAATCATTAAAGTATCTTCATAAAATTCTTTAGCTTCCTCCTGATAAAATTCTCTTTCTAACGGGCGTTTTTGATCCCACATTTCAGCTACATAATTCTCACTTTCAAACCAGCGAATGATGCTGGCCATTTTCTTTTTTGCCACCTCGGGATTAGCAGCGGGAATAAAATCGTTAGGATCTGTGCGGGGGTAAGAGGCCAAAGCAAGAACTTCTCCTGATTGGGGATCTAATGCTACTATAGCCCCCCCTTTAATCCATGGTTGCTTGGTAGGCTTGGAAAGGTATTTTGATAAACGCGTTTCGCGAATGCGCTCATTTTGAATGAGAAGTTGTTCTGCATATTCCTGCAGCTCAGCCGAAATCGTAAGAAGGATACGCTGTCCTGCTACAGGCTCATGCGAGCCTGATAATTCTCTTAAGAAATTGCCACGAGAATCAGAGTAATAACTTTTCTTGCCATGATAGCCTCTTAGATTATTTTCAAAGCTGCCTTCAACACCTGCTTTCCCTACATAGTCATTAATCGTATAAGCATGATCGAGGAGATCTTGAAGGCGCTGGCGGGCTTGAGCTAAATTGTCAATCCCAGAGGGAAGAGGTATTTCGTCACCTGCATCACTACCTTGAATGTATGCTTCTAGTACTTTGATCTCCAGCATGATCTTATCATATTCCTGACGGTTGATCGCCCCCATATAGCCAATGATATCCGCCGCTACACGCCCTTTAGGATAGTGGCGCTTAGGTACTTTTTGCACATGAATACCTAACCAGTCTTTTTCAAGCATTTTCAAGCGATAATATTCTTTTTCGGTAAGATCTTCTTTAATTACGAAAGGTATCTGCCCATAAAATGAGCTTTTAGCATGAATAAGGTCTTCAAGCCTTAGAGGATCTAAGTGAAGCTCTTCTCCTAGTAGCTGGGACAGCTGTGTAATATACTCTTTACGTTTAAATTTCTTTTTTTTATTTCCTTGAGCATCCTTTTCCCATCTAATAGAAGGAATCTGGCGCAGTTGAGAGTAGATGATAGCAGCCCGATAAGAAATTTTATTCAGAGCTAAGGGATAGTTGAAGCGGTCGCGAATAGTAGCTCTTTTAGAGGGTTCAATGACAGTCTTGCGTTGAGGTCTAAGGGCCTCCTCTAATTTGACCTCATATTGAATAACAGCCAGGTACCAAATGCGCAGGATAATTACAACCAAGGCGATAAAAATCAGATTAAGGATTTTATTAGCCTTTTCGGGTATATTAAGATTGCTTTTTGCTCTGCGAGAAGAGGAATGTATATGTCTTGCCATGATTTTATTGCCCGGCTTTGAGAATATACGATTTTGAATTCTTAAGCAAAATAGGATTGCAAAAATTGAATTGATGTTGCAAAAGAATTAGCCTATCAGGCATAATTTGGCTCGCAATCATTAAATGCGCCTGTAGTTCAATGGTAGAACAGTAGCCTTCCAAGCTACGAGTGTCAGTTCGATTCTGATCAGGCGCTCAATTTACAAATTCTAATATCAACCAAGACCGAAATTCTATCCTAAGTAGAATGCCGTCGTCAAAATAAAGGGACAAGGCTTGGCAACACAACAACAAGTTAATGTTACTATTAAAGATCTGCTAGAGGCTGGTGCTCACTTTGGTCACCAAACCCGTCGATGGAATCCAAAAATGAAACGTTTCATTTTTGAAGCGCGCAATGGATTATACATCATAGATTTAGCTAAAACACTTCAACAAATAAGATTGGCTACAGAAGTAGTTAAAGAGGTGGTCGCAAAACATCGTTCCATTCTATTTGTGGGGACAAAAAAACAAGCGAAAGTAGTCGTACGTGAGCTAGCTGAGCAAGCGGGAGAATTTTATGTTTGCGAAAGGTGGCTAGGTGGTATGCTAACTAATATGTCAACGATCCGCCAATCCATTAAAAAGCTGGAACGTATTGAAAAACGTATTACTTCTGGTGGAGAAGGGTTAACAAAGAAAGAGCTTTCTTTGCTAAATAAGGACTACCTAAAACTCAATGGCAATCTCTCAGGAATAAGAGGAATGCGTAAGCTACCAGGCTTGGTGATTGTAGTAGATCCAAGTAAAGAACATATCGCTGTAGCTGAAGCTAACAAATTAGGCATTCCTGTGATGGGCTTAGTGGATACAAACTGTAATCCTGATCCTATCGAATATGTCATTGCGTGTAATGACGATGCTCTTAAAAGCGTTAAACTTATCATCCAAGCATTAGCTCATGCTATTATAGAAAAGAAAAATGAAATGCAAATTGCATTTGGCAAAGGCGATGTAAGAGAAGATGAGGAAAACGAAGAAGGTGTAAGCGGCAAATATGATGAAAAAGATGAGGCCGATGAAAAAGCTTCTGCAATTTCGGAGGTTTAATTTATGTCCAAAATGCCTATTACTGCTACAATGATTAAAGAACTGCGCGAAAGAACCGGCGTAGGGATGGGAAAATGTAAGGAAGCTTTGGAAGAGGCTAACGGGGATATGGAGTTTGCTATTTCAAATCTCCGTAAAGCAGGCATTGCTTCTGCTGTTAAAAAGGAAGGTCGTACCACCAATGAAGGGATGATTGGCTTTTTTGAAAATGACAAGACTGCTGCTATTGTTGAAGTTAATTCAGAGACAGACTTTGTAGCCAAAAACGAGCGTTTTAAAGAGTTTTTGGAAAACATTGCTGCAGAAATTGCTAAAACCCATCCTGCTTCTTTAGAAGAATTTCTTGCGCAGCCTTATTCTAAAGATACTTCCATATCTATCGATCAATATCGTGCAACAGTCGTCCAAACGATTGGCGAAAATATCCAGATTAAACGCTTGTTTACAACTGCAAAGTCTCCATCTAAATCGATTGGTATTTATTCTCACCTTGGTGGTAAGGTCGTTACAATGGTTGAGATAGAAGGCTCGGATGCTGAACAATCTTTAGCTAAAGATATCGCCATGCATGTAGCGGCTGCTCATCCAGAATTTCTTTCTCCTGAAAAAGTTCCCGCAGAGCTTATAAACAATGAGAAAGAGATTGCAAAAAGCCAGATCAAAAACAAGCCAGAGAATTTCATTGATAAGATTGTGGAAGGTAAGCTCAATGCCTACTATGAAAGTGTATGCTTAACCAAGCAAAAATTCATTAGGGATGATAGCAAATCGATTGCACAGATCGTTGAAGATCGAGCCAAGCAAAACGGCAAGCCTCTTCAATTGACTAACTTCTTGCGTTGGACTGTGGGTCAATAGTTAAAGCTCTACTTTTTATAGTTTTAAAACGGGAGAAAAGATACTCCCGTTTTTTCATTTGCGGTTATTTCTTTGTTATAGGTACCATGAATACAACAATTATTCTTTAGTTTAATATGACACCTATCAAGCGATCGCTTTTAATACTGGCTCTGACATTGATGTGGAGCCCTTGTTTCCTCTTGATAAAACTTGCGTTGGTTGATTTTAATCCTGCCACGATTGTTTTTCTGCGAGTTAGCCTAGCTAGCTTAATATTTTGGATAGCTTTACGCTTACAGGGAGGATCTTTACCAAAAAGCCTTACTTTTTGGAAACATTCAGCTTTTATGGCCATATTCTCTTCGGGACTTCCTTCCTTCTTATTTTGTTATGCGGAGACCTCTATAGAAAGCGCTCTTGCAGCAATACTCAATGGCTGTTCACCCATGTTTACAGCCATTTTGGCTCATTTGTTTTTACCAAATGATAGAATGTCTATTCATAAACTCATAGGAATTTTAATAAGCTTTTGTGGAATTTTATTACTATTTTCCCCTAACATTGCTCAAGGCATGGATGGAGATTTTATAGGCATGTCTGCTGCTTTAATAGGTGCTTTTTGTTATGCTATTAGCCATGTGTATGCTAAGAAGTTTATTGCTGGACAACCTCGTTTTGTAGCTCCAACAGCCCAATTATTCATGACAGCATGGATGATGTTACCTTTTGTTTTAGGTTCTATAGAGACAAAATCTATTTTTATCTTTCCCTCATTAACTAGCATACTAGCTATTCTAGGTTTAACTTTGCTAGGTACATATTTAGCTTTTTTGATTTATTACTATCTTTTAGAACACTGCGGTCCTACAGCTATATCAATGGTTTCTTGTTTCTTTCCAGCTGTAGGTATGTTATTAGGCTATTTATTTCTTAATGAAGCTTTAACTGCAGGCGGCATTTTTTCAGCAGGTTTAATCCTTTTAGGCATGTTGATTGTCAATGAAGTCATTAGCTTTAAATGGCGGCGTCCAAGATTTTTTCAGCAAGAAGCTTAAGCCTTGAAACTTACCTATTTGATAATTGGAAAGATTTTTTCTTAAGCGTTATATCCTATTAGGAAGTGCTGAGGATTTTTTTTATCTTGTATGCTTTGTTTCTTTAGAAGGGTTTAAGTTAACGCCCTTGCCCAACGCTTTTAGACTAAAATCCCATTCTAGTTTCTCTATAAATATTTTTTAGCAAAGGTTTTCACTAGGAGTGGATTGGCTGGCAAAGAGAATACTTTCTAAAAAAGCTAAGGGATAGCTTATTCAATAAATAACCTTGAGCAATTAAGTTTTGTAATCTTTCGTTTAGCCTTTAAAAGCGCTTGCGAAATAGATTTCTATTTTTCTTTTGCTGATAAACTTACTGGGCGTTTTTCCAAGCTACTTTTAATCTAGGCCGAGTTTAATCTTTATACAGACTTTAGCAATAAGATATTTAAATTTTTTTCCTTTCTTCTTACTGTTGACTAAGAGAAGGCTCTAGAAACAGCAGGTTAGAATAGAAAGCTATAAATAGACCACCTTACAAACAAGCGGGTCATATTGGGATTTCTTAAAATTTACAAGAGCTAATTCAGCATATTTATTGTTAAGCTTATCAAGCATGAGCTCGAGAGTTTCCTGGATGCGAGGGGGATAGTGTTCCTTATAATATTCTAAATCTTCAGCCTCTAGGTAATAAGGATTATGATTATAGGCTTTAGAAGTTGAAATTTGAATAGATAAAAGCACATAAAAAGAATCATTTTTAAGATTAAATCCCCGCCCTTCATAACCTTCATCCCATAGGGAGTGACCGTAATATACATTCTTCAATTTTCCTTCAGAGTTGAACTCTAATTCAGCTAGGTTACATTCTTGAGTATTAGCATATTTAAGGGAGTCATCAAAATTAATAGACAAAATAGCTGAGGAAAGGGATTTTTTTAAAATTTTCAGGTTATTGTCGGTTAATTTATTTAAAGGGTGATTTTCATAATATTTTTTCCATTGAATCTTGTGTTTATAAGAACCTAGTATTTCTTTGGAAACGAATATAATTGTATTAATGATAGGCACACAATAGATTAGAGCTGTGAATAAGCAAACGATTTTCTTGCTAATGGATAGGGGTTCTAGCTGATCTGAGCAGTAAGCCTTATTACAAAAAGTTATGCTAAAATTTTTATAAGCTTGCTTAAAAGGTTCTTGGAATATTGTCTTAGCTGACAGATGAAAATCTCGTTGATTCCTCAAAAGAGCTATTTGCATGCCTAAATCGTTTCCTTGGTATAAGTGTCCTCAAAAACTTTTTATATACATTTTTTCGTACAATTACATCAATAGGCAATTTGGTCCCTCAATTTTTATTACATCTTTATGACCGAAGGCATGAGCGAGGTCAAAATAATATTGAGCTAATTTTGAGTCTTTCTCCGTTCCTATTCCACTTTCATAGCACTGGAATAAATGGTAAGCCGCATTTTTATAGCCATTATCGAAAGACTTTTTAAAACACTCAAAAGCTTTCCTTAAATCTCTTCTTGTACCTAGTGATCGTTCATAGCATATGCCTAAATTGCATAAGGCTTCTCGATGATCTTCGATAGCAGCTTGGCTTAGATATTTAAAAGCTTTTGCTTTAACCGAGCAGATCCATGCTTCATCTTCCTGGTCGGAAATACAAATGCTAAGATAGAAATTTAGGTAATGAGCTCCCATTTCACTTAACTCAGCAGTCTCTAGATTTTTATTCTGCTTTTTTAGCTTTAATTTTTTTAAATGAATTTTTACGAAAGACATGCCATGAGTGGTTTGGCACAAATGGGTGCGGTTGGTGGGGTTAGGCCTTAATTGGTTAGTAGGAAGATTCATTTTTGTGCTGGCTTCATAGCCAGATGGTGTGGTCCAGGGCTTATTACTTACATTTCCTGCAAAAAGGATGCTTACTACTTCTAGATTTTCGTCGATTACCGGGGAGCCTGAATTTCCATGAAAAGAGTCTAGATTAGTTTCAATATGTTGATCACTACATTCTTTTTTTACGGAGGCCCCTAGATGAATTTTCAAGGGTAAACCCCGAGGGTGTCCTAGCATAAAGATTTTTTTATTTAATAAAGACTTTTTTATAAAATTAACTGCTAAAGGTGGACGCCCGATAACTTCTCTATCTAACTTTATTAGAGCCCAATCAATTAGGTAATCCGGCGCACATGTATAATTAAAAAAAACAACTTTTTTAAAACTGTAAACATCTGATTCGCAAAATTCATAATCCTCAGTCCTCATGTTTTGGCTTTTCATCTGAAAACCAAACACAAATTTAATACGTTCTAATTCGCTTTGCGCTTTTAGACTTGTTCGAACAATTACGCCCCTTGCTTTTTTGGGTTTTAATTTCGTATAGGGGTTTGAACGTGTAACACAGTGAGCCACAGTAACAACATGTTGAGGCGCGACTAAGAAGGCTGTACTTAATCCAGGGGTAGGCTCGTGGAGAAAAGAATCAGTATGACCTAGAGGTATTCCTTTAGCTTTTTTAGAAATACGTTCCCCTAACGTCCTAACTCTCTCCGTATCAAATTTATAAGTAATAAAACCCTGATTATTGATTCTATTTAGCTTATGATCTGGCATCATGCATGCTACGCTGTCGGCTTGCTCTTGAATAGTTTTTTCTAGAGATTCACCTAAATTTAGTTCATGGAGTTTATAAAGGTTTTCAATGCAAAAATCTTGAGAGTAAAATTGTGAATTAACGCTTTGTCCAATAGCCATGTTACTTCCTTTTTACAAAAACTATTAATAAGCTTTATTGTTTGATCCCTAATTCTTAGATTCGCAGATTTATTATATTTCCTTTCCCTATAGAGAAGACTCTATAGAGAGAAAATAGCCGCTAGGATAGAAATTCTACTACCGAATAATCAAACGACTAAAAAAATAAATAATGAACACTTCTTACCATGCCAAAAAAGTAATTTTGCTAAAAGTTAAAAAGTTAATTCTTATTTCTTTAAGCATGTAAGCTTTACTTTTAAAGATTTATCTATACACTTGCTTTTAGGTTAACTCCATTTTGGAAAGATTTTTCTTTTATGAAGAAGGCTGTCTGGCTATTCTTTGTGAAGAAATTTTAAAATGTTAGAGCTCTCTTCCTTCCCTTTAGCTATCCATGGACAACTCTCATCAAGCCACTTGTAAAATTTTTTATCCTTTAGCTTATTATCGCTTTTAGCTGTTGTATTGTTTACTGTTTTTAATGCCCTCTAATCCAAAATTTAACGTGGGAGAAAAGAGTTTCCTGCTTGATAAAATTATTTAAAGGCTCGCCTCAGGTTGGCACTTTTATATTGCTTCTATTGGCTAAGAAAATAACGCGTGAGCTTAAAAGATGAGGGTAACAATATTATGACTATTAACAAAGCTATAGCAGAAAACGAAATAATTAAAGAAAGATCTTATATAGGTGGGCTAGAGAACGAAACAATAGCTTCTTTAGTTCTTTAGGTCTTGCTTAAGCAGGCTTTCGTGAGAAAAAAAATATAAAATGATGAGGAAATAAGCGGGGATTTTAGCTAAAGACTTCTTTAGAACTTTTTACGCTGGAATTAAGATTAATCGACCTAATAGCACCTAAGGAAAAAAAAAGATAAATAAATTTTTTTATATTAATTATTTGCCTAGAATTGTATAGCGTAGATTTTCTACCAGTTAAAAAAGCCGGTTATTTTTATCTTCCTTATTGCTCTTGTTTAGAGTAGGAAAGGTTGACTAAGATTAAAGCAATTAAGGAGGATAAATAATGTTTTCTTCTATCTAAATTAAGAGATACAGGTAAAAAAGCTTTGATTGGCTTTCTTGGCACCTAGTGGAAAGGTGATTGTAAATTATTAGAGCTATATTCTATGATACCCGAGCTAAGAAAGAGCAAAGGCTCCTTAAAGAGGATGAAGTAATAGTGGCAAATGCAATGCAATGGGTGGATTCGCATGCTCATTTAACAGATTCCACCTTTACGGCTATTGATTCAATTTTACAACGTGCGCAGCATGCAGGTGTATGCTCAGTTATAAATATTTGTACCAGTATTAGCACCCTAAACGCAGGCTTAGAATTAGCTAAAAATTATCCATGGATTTATAATGCTGCCGCTACGCCTCCTCACGATGTAGAAAAAGAAGGCGAAAACGTTTTTGCTGTTATTGCTAAGCATGCACATAGCGGACATTTGGTCGCTATAGGTGAGACGGGACTAGACTACCATTATTATGCTTCTTCGTCTGCTATTCAAAAAGTTTTCTTGCGACGTTACTTTCACTTAGCCTTAGAATGTAAGTTGCCGGTGGTGATTCACTGTAGAAATGCTTTTAAAGATTTCTTTGAAATTTTAGATAAAGAATATATGAGTAGTAAGGGTAAACATCAGCCAGGAGTTTTGCATTGCTTTACGGGCACTATAGAGGAGGCTGAACAAGTCATAGAGCGAGGCTGGTACTTATCAATAAGTGGGATATTGACCTTTAAAAAAAGCGAAGAGCTGCGTCAGATTGTAAAAAAAATTCCTCTAGATAAATTGTTGATAGAGACAGATGCTCCTTATTTAGCCCCGCAGACTCGTCGGGGAAAAATAAATGAACCTGCTTATATAGTAGAAACAGCCCAAACTATTGCTCAGCTAAAAGATATCTCTTTGAAAGAATTAGCAGACCAAACAGTTAGAAATGCTTGTGAACTATTTAAAATAAAAATTTGATAAAGCTTTTAAAAATTGTAAGATTAAGTTAATATCATGCACAGTCACATGTTTATATGGTTAATGTATGGCAAATAATATTATGCGCATCTGCAGCTTAGGGGATCACTTTTGGTATCCTGAAATAAATAAACAGATTAATTTGCTTATAAGGCATCCTAGGCACCATGTAGAGGTGGATTGTAAAGTCCTTTATAAAAAGCATTCAAAAACACTTGCCAGGCAGATTACTGTAATTGCTTCTAAAATTTTTCATAGTTTGAAATTATTTTTTCTTTTTCAATATCGGCTAGATTTTGACCGTGCCGTTAAAACTCTTATTTATTCCGAAGAAATAAAATCAAGAGTATTCAGTAAGCCATTTATTGCTTCGGAGTCTGAGCCTCTTAAGCTTTTATCAGAAGATGAGCCTTTTAAACCTTTAACGGATGTACTGGTGGCTGAAAAGATTGCAAAAAGAGAACAGCTAGCTTTATTCAATAAAAGAAATCAGGCAGCAATAGCTATTCAAAGATTTTACCGCAAAATGAAATATATTGATAAAAAAATAGAAGAAGAAAAAGCTTCCCGAATCCATGTTCTAAATGCTTTTTATGATTTAATTCAATATAGTACCCATAAAGAAAATCTTAAAAGATTGGATGAAAATCTTAATTCTCAATGGCGTATAGTAAGTTTTTTTAAAAGCGAGAGCGACCTTGATCAGCATATACGCCTGACAGCTTTAGAGCAAATGAAAACTTTACGAGAAAAGTTATGGGAAAATGCTAAAATTTCTTCTTCCGTAAAAATAAAAATAGACGATGAGAATTTAGATCCGGCTACCGTGCTAAAAGAAATTAACCGCGAGATCAGCATTCAAGGAACAAATTTGGCAAAAATTGATAAACGTATTATAGAGTTGAGAAGTCAAAAAATAGCTAAGTAGCCATAAAATGCAAAACATTTAAGCATTTGTTCATAAAAAGCCTATCGGTGGTCTTTTTTCTTATTATGCGACAACTTTAAGCTTTTTACTAAAGAGACAATTGTTTTAAAGGGCTTATAAGCCTCACTAGGAAAAAAGCTACAAAGCAGCTGAAAGTACATAGGCAGATTAAGTGGGTAAGAGAAATAGGTAGAAAGCCTAAATTTTTTTACGCTCTATGCCTGATAGATTAGCTCAGCCCTTAACAAAAATCTCCTCCCTACTCATTAAAAAATTTAGGACATAATGAACTATACACTCTTTTTAATAGCTATATTTAGTTGTTTAAGTCGTTTAATTGCTGTTGAACCTTTTTATAATTTGAAGGAAACAGAACCTGCAGCAGTAGTAAAAAATGAACTTAAACGTTTAGACCAGCTAATCTTTGTTACTGAAAGGAATTTAGAGCAGCAAAAAGCTTTGCGCGAAATTTTTCTCCATTACCAAGAGCGGCAATCTTTCTATTTACAAAATCCTCAGGATAAAGAATCTACTCTACATATGGTGAAAGCTGCTTATCAATTGTTAGAAGCTATAAAAGCCAACCATCTGCTTCAGACTTTTGACACAGAGTTTATAAGCCAATTGACTTTCTTCTCGCAATTTGCGACTAAACAGGGCAGTTCCACCCCTTAAAAGATATGGATATTATTTACTATCTCGATCGAAAAAATGGTAAGCGTGAAATAGAAAAAGTGTATGGGGCCAGAGCCCTAAGACTTTTATACGGTCAGGATTGGATAAGCAAAATAGTAGGCCCTCTACTTTTACATAGTTTAGTAAGATATTCTTTTTTTTCAGCTTGGTATGGTAAATGGCAAGCCTCACGAAAGTCTAAGAATAAAATAGAGCCTTTCATTCGTGAATTTGGCTTAGACCCCTTGGAATTTCTAGAAGAAGTTTCTTCTTTTAAGTCTTTTAATGATTTTTTTATTCGCAAGCTTAAGCCCACAGCTCGCCCTCTTGCTTCTGGAGAGGATGTAGCTATTATTCCTGCCGATGGACGTTACTTATTCTATCCCGACCTATCACAAGTGGATGGTTTTATCGTTAAGGGAGAAAAATTTGATTTAACAAGCTTATTAGACGATGCTGATTTAGCCGCACACTATGCTAAGGGAGCTATGGCCATTGCGCGGCTTTGTCCTACCGATTATCATCGTTACCATTTTCCATGTGATTGCGTGGCCGGCAAAACAAAAACCATTAATGGTTGGCTTTACTCTGTCAATCCTGCGGCCTTAAAAAGAGATATTCATATCTTTACTAAGAACAAGCGAACGCTTTGTAAATTAGCTACATCCTGCTTTGGTTGTATTTTGTTCTTAGAAATCGGAGCGACTAATGTAGGTAGTATTCACGAAACCTATCAACCCGATGTACTGCAAAAAAAAGGAGATGAAAAAGGCTATTTTTCATTTGGGGGTTCTTCCCTTATTTTATTATTTGAGCCTGGTAAGATTCAATTTGATCAAGACCTGCTAGCTGCTAGCCAGCAAGGCTTAGAAATTAAATGTTTAATGGGTCAGAGTATGGGAAAAGCACTTAGCTGACCTTGGCAAATACCAAACGGCTCTTTATTCTTATTTTAAATAATTTTTTTTATAAGTTTATAGAGCTTATCATTTTTCGCTTTAGGTAACCTTTCTTCCTTACCAACTGCATGCCTAATCGTATATCTAATTCTTAATCTCAAGCCTTCCCAAGCAAGAAACTTTCCACAGATTCTGTTGAAGGTATGCAAAGGAGGGAAACTTTTATCTAGATAACTTAATTTTTCTTTTAATGAATTTAAAAAAGGAAAACTTAAGCCTGCATTTAAAAAAAAGTACCCCTTTAGCGACTTTCTAGCTTCTTAAAGGCTTGTTTTTTTTAATAGATGATCGCGTAAGAAGCTTCCCTGAAGCATATAAATAAAGAAAATGCTTTTGAGGCTTATTTCTAGAGTTTATGCAGGTTGCTTGTATTAAAAGCAATTTTTAAGTATTCTTATCTTCTTAAATGCCTAAAAAAGTTGAGATATCATGTTTGGATTTTTAAAAAAAATTTTTGGTTCGGCTCAGGATCGTCTAAGACGAAAATATTTTAAAATAGTACAAGAAGTTAACGAGTATGACGCTAAATTTCAAAATTTAAGTGATGAGGCACTGCGGGCAAAAACGCAGGAGTTTCAGGAACGATATAGAAAAGGTGAAACATTAGAGCTCTTACTTCCAGAAGCCTATGCAGTGGTAAAAAACGCTTGTAGACGCTTAGCAGGCACAGAAATTCACGTTTCAGGTTATCATCAGAAATGGGACATGGTTCCTTACGATGTTCAGGTAGTAGGAGCCATTGCTTTACATCATGGCTCCATTGCAGAAATGCAAACGGGCGAAGGTAAAACCCTAACGGCTGTAATGCCTCTTTATCTAAATGCTCTTACTAAAAAACCTGTTCACTTAGTCACCGTTAACGATTATCTGGCCCAGCGTGACTGTGAATGGGTAGGAACGGTTTTTCGTTGGTTGGGATTGACCACAGGTGCTTTAACCAATGAAACGCCAATGGAAGAGCGTAAAAAAGTTTATCTCAGCGATATTGTTTATGGAACTGCCTCTGAATTTGGCTTCGACTATTTACGCGATAATTCCATGGCTTCTAGCCAAGAAGAGCAAGTTCAACGTGGCTACTATTATGCTATTATTGACGAAGTGGACTCCATTTTAATCGATGAAGCTAGAACTCCCTTGATTATCTCAGGGCCTGTACCTGTCAGCCGACAAATGTATGATGAGCTTAAACACAGCGTAGCAGATATGGTGCGCTTCCAACGGGATTTATGTAATCGTCTTGCTTCTGAAGCTAAAAAAACTTTAGATAGTCTAAAGCTTAGTGAAGGTTCTTCTATAAAAACAAAACGCGATAAAAAAAAAGAAGAACAAGAAAAAGAGGCTTATCGCAAGCTATGGTTAGTAGGTAAGGGCACGCCTAACAATAAAATCTTAAAACGTATGAAAGAGGATCCAGATGTTCGAGCTGCGATCGATAAATGGGATTTATACTATTATGCAGATCCTAATAAAGAAGAAAAGCATACAGCTTTAGCAGAGCTTTATATTCTCATCGATGAAAAAAGCAACGAGTATGAATTAACAGACAAAGGGATCAATCTTTGGAAAGAAGTTGTAGGAAGTGATCATGGCGATGACTTTATCATGCTAGATATTAGCCATGAATACCTACAAATCGATGAAGATACCTCTTTAGATGAAACTGCTCGAGTACAAAAAAAACTGGAAGTGCAAGAGGAGGATGCTAAGCGGAAAGAACGAGCTCACAATCTTCGTCAGTTATTGCGTGCGCATTTACTGATGGAAAAAGATGTCGATTATATTGTTCAGGATGACAAAATTATTATCATTGATGAAAATACCGGGCGTCCTCAGCCTGGTAGGCGTTTTTCTGATGGCCTGCATCAGGCTATAGAAGCAAAAGAAGCTGTTTCTATCCAAAAAGAGACGCAAACGTATGCCACCATAACTTTACAAAACTTTTTCCGTATGTATGAAAAGATAGCAGGGATGAGCGGGACTGCTGTAACAGAAGCTAATGAATTTAAGCAAATTTATAAACTAGACGTATTAGAAATACCTACTCATAAACCTTGCTTGCGCAAAGATTTCAATGATGAAATTTATATGACCGAACGTGAAAAATACAGCGCAATTTTAAAAGATGTTCGTGAGGTGCATGAAGCAGGCCGTCCTCTTTTGATTGGAACAGAATCGGTAGAAGTTTCAGAGAAACTTTCCCGTATTTTCAAACAAAATAAATTAGAGCATACCGTTTTAAACGCTAAAAATCATGCTAGAGAAGCGGAAATTATAGCGAGTGCGGGTAGACGGGGAGCTATCACTATTGCCACTAACATGGCAGGTCGGGGAACCGATATTAAACTTGAAGCTGGTGTCGCTGGAATAGGGGGTCTCTATGTCATGGGGACCACTCGTCATCAATCACGTCGTATTGATCGCCAATTGCGAGGCCGTTGTGCTCGTTTAGGGGATCCTGGTTCATCTAAATTCTATGTTTCTTTTGAAGACTCTTTACTGCGCTTATTTGCTTCTCCTCGCTTGACAGCTGTGTTGCAGAAATTTCGTCCTCCTGAAGGGGAGCCGATTTCTGCTTCCATGCTTAATAAATCTATCGAAACTGCTCAGAAACGTATCGAGCAACGTAACTATACAATTCGTAAGCATACCTTAGAGTATGATGATGTAATGAATAAGCAAAGAAAAGAAATTTACTCTTTCCGCAATGATATTTTACATGCGCTAGATATTAAGCCTCTGGCTATTGAAGTTTTAGAATCTGTTTGCCAAGCAGCTGCAGAGAAGTATTTTAAAAATCGTGGAGAGGAGAGCGGATGGGATGCAGAGGGGTATCGCCATTGGTTAATTAGCCACTTTCCTGTAAGCTTTCCTGAAGGATACTTCGATGATGAGCATGCAGATATGATAGATCTTGAAAAAAAAGCGATCGATCAAATCGTAAAAGCCTTTAATGAAAAATATGAACGTGAAGATTTAAAAGCTCCTGTCCAAGCTGGGCAAGGGGAAAAGCTAAAATCTGCTACCAAACCTGTTAATGAAGCTATTCGTAATCTAATGATCCGTAAGCTAGATCAGCGTTGGCAAGAACATCTTTTAGCCATGGATCATTTGCGCGCAGATGTTAACTTACGTACGTTTGGCCAGCGCGACCCTTTGATGGAGTTTAAGCAAGAAGCTTTTACTCTTTTTGATGAATTAGGTAATTTATTAAGAGGCGAGATTGCCCAAGGACTCTTTCGTTTTGAAATCTTAACGCAGGATCATCCTGCTATCCAACATTTATTAACCCAGATGCGTCTTGAAACCCAGCGCTCGCTGGTCGCCGACTTAGATGGAGACTCTCAACCTGCTTTTTCTACAAGCCATGCTGAAGAGGCAAGGGAAAGTAATGCTCCTACTGTTCGTTTACAACCCTTAGTTGTCGAGCCCAAGGCAGGACGTAATGAAAGCTGCCCCTGTGGCAGTGGTAAAAAATATAAAAAATGCTGTGGGCTTCAACAAGAAGTGGGAGAGCAAGTTTCTTAAAAGCATGGATTAGGAGCTCTTCTTATCAAGAGGGCTCCTTTTTTGCTTGTATCTTTTAAGGTCTCTGCTTAAACAAAAAAATCTTAGCTAAATTTTTAGAGTTTATGAAAAGCAACAGCAAACAGTCGCCCTCATTCTCACCTGAATTCTCTTAAATTTATTTAATGATTTTAAAAAAGGGGAGGGGCTACTTGATCTTTTAAGATCTTATTTCTTCATAGGCGCTTTGCTTATAGAAAGCAGCTTAAAAGCACTCATTTTCTGTACAGAAGAAGGCTTAAAGTTAAGGAAAAAGAAAGAAGAAAAGCTTATAAGATAATCGATAAGGTTTTTTATATAGCTAACCAATACTCTTACCCCTTAAATCTCTTGAAAGTAGCCCTACCTGCTAATTCAAAGGGCGCATGGCTCGCCAACCCAAAAAAATTAAAAGCCCAGCAGTCCCTAAATATAAAACCCAATAATTAGCATTCCATTGTAATGTTAGAATGCCTTCTTGAGAAAAGCTGAATAAAATGATTCCAAAAATAAGAAAAACAGAGCCTGTGAGTAATAAAACAAAAGGTAGCAGAAAGCTTGCTGGATAATTAGCAGAAGAATTAGCTGCCTCCAAGTCTTCTTCCTCAGAAGATTCTTCGTCTACTTTATTGATATCATAAGCTTCAGAGGGATCTTGACGATAAGAAGGAAAAGGAGCAATATGGGTCAAGCTTTTATCATGCTGGGTAAGAAGAGAAGAAGAGCTTAGATACACACCACAATAAGGGCAGTTCTCATCAGAAAATGCGACACGACCTTCGCAATTCCAGCATAACTTCTTTTTGGGTAGGGCACTCATAACTGGCTCTGTGTTAAATGGGTTAAAAATAATTTCATGGCCTTATTTATAATTTCTTGCAAGAAATAATTCAACTGATGTTAAGGAGTTTACTTGTCTAACTACTTTGCCAGAAGCTACTTTTTCTATCTACCATTGTGTGTAATGATTGGATTATTTTATAGCTGTGCTGCTTACAAGTACCCTACAGAGCGTTATTATGTTGAGCCTCCAGGCCTTTTAAAGCAGGAAGAGAAGATTTTATATGATACTTATCATTCTCAAGCTTCTTCTCATTGGCTTTATTATCTAATTCCTCGGCATCGTAGCCAAATCTATTGGTTTGATTTAGGCCATTGGTGCACATGGGCTCTTTTTGGAAATGATGATCATGGACTTTTTGCTGAAGCCCAACTACCCTTGTTTAAACCTTGCAGGCCTACTAGCTTTCTTAAGGCTTTTGCTTGGATGGTGCGCAATCCTTTACATAACTTCTGCCATTACGTGATAGGGAATGCTGGATGTGTAAATGACGAATTTACCCTTTTAAAAATCAATAAAAACCATTTTTCTTGCTTGCATTACGAACCCATAGCGCGCACAGTTTTTGCTGGTCGTTATACATCTTTCTACTTAGGGTTACATGGAGGAAAGCCCTTAATCTCTTTACGTTTATCCTACGGGTCTAAATGGAAAAGTGATTTTTATATTGGATGGCGTGAAAGGGGAAATTTTGGAATAAAATTTTTGCCCTTAACTAAAAACTCTTTAGTCGTCTGGGAAAATCTTCCCTATGAAGATGCAGAATAAGGGTCTTACCCTTGATAAGGCTTTTGTATTCTAGTACTTCTATAACTCTAGCTTAAGCTTAACGTCCATTCTTTACTCATCCCCTGAGGAGTAGTAATCTGAACAGTTGATAAAGCAACAGAAAAGAAGATGGAAAATAGGCCATATCCTCTTGAGGGGGCAGCTATAGGGAAAGGACTAACCTATGTGATCTGGCTGCTATCCACACCATGCAAGCTGGCAAATCTGTAGCGTTGATGGATGTAAAAAAATGAAGGGGTGCCTACTTAAGTAGGGGATGTATCCTTTCTAAAGCTTTAATGGCTTGCTCGGCGATTTGCACTTGCACTCAAGAAGCTGAAGAATTTGGCATTGAGGCTGAGAAGTTAGGTTTTGATTACGCGCACATGGTAAATAAGGTGGGATTTTGGTTAGAATATGTAAAGGTTTAGAAAGATTAATAACTGATTAGTTTGAAAAAGTAAGTCTTGCCACTGGCTCGGAGCTTTGCAATATTTCCACTTTTCCTTTCGGCTAAGAAAAAATTCATGCTTCTATTTCTTATTAATTCTAATAAAACCTTTCTAAGAAAGCTGTCACGGTAGGAGAATCTATTGGATATGAATTTGCTTCACTATTTGCCTTTTTTAGATCAGGAGTAGTGAGGTTGGAGATGTTGCCCTGTCTTTTGCCCCTGGAAAGTAAGGCTGTTTTTGCGGTACTTACTCAAGCATTTCGGAAAGCTAATATTATAATAGACGTGAGGAATAAAGGTAGAAGGGATTGACAAAACCTCAGAAGGTATTAAGGTGCAGCGGGCGGAAGGAAAGAGCAATACAGCCAAGAGGGGATGGATAGCTATAGATTGCTTTATAAATAGCTTAAAAAAAGCTGGAGTAATTTTTAATGAGAATAGTTTGATGGCTGTGAATGTTAGTGTGGAAACAAATCTTCCTGGCATTTATGCTGTGGGTGAACTCGCTTCCAACTGCTGTTTACCTCATGGGGCTACACATCAAGGTTGCGTAGTTGGGCGCCATGCGGCTGGAAAGGAAGTCTATACGCTTTATGAGGCGATCCCTTATGGGGTTTTGGCATGCCCGAAAACTGCCTCAGCTGGAGTGTCCTTAGAAGAGGCTTTACGGAAAGGGTA
Organism: Neochlamydia sp. AcF65; assembly: GCF_018342435.1. Classification (NCBI taxonomy): domain Bacteria; kingdom Pseudomonadati; phylum Chlamydiota; class Chlamydiia; order Parachlamydiales; family Parachlamydiaceae; genus Neochlamydia; species Neochlamydia sp. AcF65. Next base: position 49,049 of record NZ_JAEMUE010000031.1, on the reverse strand, counting down.
TCAAGTAGAGGTAAAAGCTTTTCCTTTGCATGCTTTGGACAAGTTTCAGGCCACCTATCTCATAGAAGGATTTACACGAATAATAAAAGATAAATTTACAGGGAAAACTTTAGGGGCTCCACGCTGCGGGATATGAAGCTTCTACTTTAATAGTGCAAATGGGCTGGGCGATAACGAATAAATTGACTATCGAGCCAATTAAAAAGCTCATCCATGCCTATTTAAAGTCAACGGAGGCTGAGCTAGAAGCTGCCTTTATAGCGGCTGATCCACCTTTACATTTTCTTTCTAAAATATAAAAGAGCAGGCTTAATTCTTATGAATCCCTTAGAACTGTTTGATAATACGCCTAGGATAAAAAAGAAAAAGTTAAACATTCTTCCTATTAATCCTGACGTAGCCCGCCAGGATAGAGCTGTTGGTCTTGGGCGTTTTCCTTCTTGGTTACATCGTAAGCTCCCTCCTGGAAGTAACGTATGGAAAACAGGACATATCTTTAACCAAAATCGCTTGCCCACAGTTTGCGAGGAAGCCAAATGCCCTAATCTAATGGAATGCTGGTCTAAAAAGACAGCGACCTTCTTGGTGATGGGTAAAGAGTGCACCAGAGCTTGCGGTTTTTGCGACATTGATTTTTCAAAAGCTCCTAAAGCATTAGAAGCTGATGAGCCCCAGCGTGTGGCTGAATCGGTATTAGCGCTAGGTTTAAAGCATGTGGTGATTACTATGGTGGCTAGAGATGATTTGCTTGATGGAGGTGCCGAGCATTTATCTAAGGTGATTGGTGAAATTAGACGGCAAGCTGGTGAGGTCACCATTGAGGTCTTAACCTCCGATTTTGCCGGTGAACATGCCTCCTTAGATGTTATCCTAAAAGCCTGCCCTGAAATTTTTAATCACAACTTGGAAACGGTGCGTGCCTTAACTCCGCGTGTACGCCATCGAGCCACTTATGATAAAACGTTGAAGGTGTTAAGCTATGCAAGGAAACAAGGAGCGCCAGGCCTACTCCTTAAGTCTGGCATAATGGTAGGCTTAGGGGAAAGTGAAACGGAAGTTTTTGAAACGCTTAAAGATTTAAAAGCAGTAGGCTGTGATATCATTACCCTAGGGCAATATTTACAACCACAAAAAAATAAGTTATTGGTTAAAGAATTTATTACCCCTCAGCAATTTAAAAAATATGAAGAATATGGATATTCCTTGGGAATCAAAAATATGTATTGCGGACCTTTTATTCGTTCTAGCTATAATGCTGAAGCGGTTTGGAAGCAGACGCGTAAAGGAGAAAAACAATGAGAGATGAAGAAGCAGCTATCGAAGATCTACCTTTGGCCAACGCCTTGGATCATGCAATTCTTATGCACCGTGAGGCGCATTTTGGAGGAAAGTTTGATGTCATGCTGGATTATTATCTTAATGAAGGAAAAGGGGTAAACCCTGAATTTGAATTAGAAAGAATTCATACGTTAGCTAAAATAGAGAAGAAAATGAAAACAGATTTGGCTCCTTTAATGCTTGCAGGGGTTGAGGCAGAAAAAATTGCAGAAGCCAAAACAGCTTACAAAAAACTTAGAAGCTTATATGAAAAGCCTAAATCGACAACGAAAAATATGCTTTTAGTGGCTGATTTAATTTTATCTGAAGATTTAGAGGCTGCTCAAGAAATTGAAGCGATTGTCCAGGAAAAAGGAGCTATAGTACCTGCTTTAATAGAATTGCTTAAAGCAGAGGAGTTTTATGATCCTCTGTTTCCAGGGTATGGCCTAGCGCCTTCTTTAGCTGCCAAATGCTTAGGAATGATAGGCGATAAACGTGCTATTATTGCCTTATTCGAATCCTTGAGCCAAGGAGATTTTTTTGAAGAAGACATCGTGTTGGCAGCTTTACGTGCCATAGGAAAACCAGCCAAAGATTTCTTGCTAAAAGTGGTGCATGGCCGTCCCATTAACGAGGACAATGAAAGAGCAGCTATTGCTTTGATTGCTTTTAAAGAAGAGGAAGATGTGGCCAAAGCATGTTTAGAAATGTTAAAGGATCCTCAGGTTCGTAAGGATATTCCTTTGGCAACCTATTTGATTTTAGCTTGTGAAGGCTTAAAAAGCTTAGAGGACCGTACAGCTTTCCAACTTCTTGCACAGGAGAGCAGAATATCAAAAATGCTTATACAAGATATTCATGCTGTTGCTAGCCTATGGGAAACAAGTCCTAGCGAACCTTAATGAGAGATGAATAAATTTATCTTTTCTTTTACAAACTAGGGGCTATACACTAATACTTAGGATGGTATAATGAAGGAAATAAGCTTTAAAATACTTTTTTGAAAATTTTAAAGGGTGGAGAGAATATTTGACCTTCTACCTATAGATGGATCTAAAGGCATGTCGTTCCCTGCTAAAGCAAAAAGGAATTTTAAAAGTGTTTCATTTATGTTTTTTCTAGTCTTTTGAGCTTCAAGTAGAGTGTAAGAAGCTGTTTTTTGATATTTTCTTGTATGTCTTGTTTCTTTTTTATTCATCTATGGTTTAAAAACGCTTGATAATAGACATCAGTTTTAATAAGGAAGCCGTATAATGAATCCTAGCTCTTCTATCACTATCGAGCATTTACCTAATGAGATATTAACCCCTATCTTAAAGAATTGTGCTAGCCCCTCGTTATTTAGCGTTTGTACAAGATGGCGACATTTGTTGGATACCGAGGTAATGCCTTCTCTTTATAAGCAAATAGGTAAAATGCACTTTCCTCAAGGAGATATTAACGAACGGGCTTTTATTTTAGATAAAACTTATAAGCTAGAAGATAGATCCTTAGAAGGAGAAAAAGTTAAGGCAATTTTCAAGCAAACCTTTACTTTAGCTAAATCCCTTGCTCCTACGGAGCTAGAATTTAAATGGAAAACCGAGGAAAAAAGGTGCTTTACGCTGGCTAACTATGCCTCTTATCTTATAAATATTAATCGTCTGTTAATGTGGAAAACACTGCCTGGTAGAGGGGAATACTTAAATCAAGAAAAAATCAAGTATTTACCTTTAGAAAAACAAGGAGAGCTTCTTAGAGATTGGATTGAAAGCCAAGGTAAAAATATTGAAAGGTTATATTTAACGGCACTCGGCTTAACCCTTTTACCAACAGAGATAGGGCAGCTATCGCAGCTACGAGCTCTTAGCTTAATCCATAACCAGCTTACCACTCTTCCTGCAGAAATAGGACAGTTGTCTCAGCTGAAAGAGCTGTACTTAAACGACAACCATCTCACCGCCCTTCCCACAGAGATTTGGCAATTCTCTCAGCTAAAAGCTCTTAACTTAAGCGATAACCAGCTCACCTCTGTTCCTGCAGGAATAGGGCAGTTATCACAACTACAAAGCCTTTGCTTAGGCCGCAACCAGCTCACCTCCCTTCCTGCAGAGCTAGGTCAGCTGCCTCAGTTGCGAGATCTTAGCTTAGTCAATAACCAGCTTGCTTTTCTTCTCGCAGAGATAGGACAGCTCTTGCAATTGCGATGGCTTTATTTAAACAACAACCAGCTTAGCTTTGTTCCTGTAGAAATAGGGCAGTTATCACAGCTGCTAGGCCTTGAATTGGATGCCAACAATCTCACCTCCCTTCCTGCAGAGATAGGGCAGCTATCACACCTCGGTAGACTTTCCTTAAGCAACAACCATCTTACCTCTGTTCCTGCAGAAATAAGGCAGCTCTCGCAATTGCACCGCCTTGATTTAAAAAACAACCAGCTCACCTCCCTTCCTGCTGAGATATGGCTGCTCTCTAAATTGGATTGGCTCGACTTAGAGAATAACCAGCTTACGTTCATTCCTGACGAGATTAAGCAGCTATCCCAGCTGCAAAGTCTTTGCTTAGGCGACAACCATCTTGTCACTCTTCCTGCAGGAATATGGCAGTTATCTCAGCTGCAACAACTTCATCTAAACAGCAACCAGCTCACCTCCCTTCCTGCAGAGATAGGGCAGCTCTTGCAACTGCACTACCTTAATCTAAAAAACAATCAGCTTACCACTCTTCCTGCTGAGGTATGGCTGCTCTCTCGATTAAGATGGCTCGACTTAGAGAATAACCAGCTTACGTTTATTCCTGCCGAGATCGAGCAGCTATCGCAGCTGCAAATCCTTCGCTTAGGTGGCAACCACCTTGCCACCCTTCCTGTAGAGATAGGGCAGCTATCTTATCTGGAAAAACTTCATTTAAACAATAACTATCTTATCGTCCTTCCAGCAGAGATGGGGCAGCTCTCGCGAATGCAAGAGCTTGATTTATGCGATAACCAGCTTGCTACCCTTCCTGTAGAGATAGGGCAGCTATCTTATCTGGAAAAACTTCATTTAAACAATAACTATCTTACCATCCTTCCAGCAGAGATGGGGCAGCTCTCGCGACTGCAAGAGCTTGATTTATGCGATAACCAGCTTGCTTCCCTTCCTGTAGAGATAGGGCAGCTACCTAAACGTTTAGATCTGAGGTTAGATGGAAATCCGCTGAAAAGTATTCCTAATGAACTAAGAAAACACTTTAGACTGTAGCTGAAAAGGTGCCTTTTTTCATCATTTATAACATTAAAATGGCAAATTGGCAGGCTTAGAAGCTTTAAAGATATAGAAAGCCTTTGGTTTAATATAAAGGCATAGGATCTAAAGCTCTGTTTTTCTGCTAAAATTAAGGCAAAAATTTTCTAACAGCTTTTTATACTCCTTCATTTTCAATGCTAAATGTTAAAGTTTGATTTCTACTATTTTTTTGCTTATTTTGTTTTTTTATGTATAAGGCGATACTTCTACAAAGCGACTAAAAATATATACGCATCTTAAAGAGGTCATTTCATGAATCCTATCTCTGCGGCCTTTATAGAAAGCTTGCCCAATGAATTGCTGCTCCCTATCTTAAAGGTTTGTGCTAACCCCTCCTTATTTAGCGTTTGTACAAAATGGCGTCATTTGCTAGCTACTGAAGTCATGCCTCCCCTTTATAAGCAAATAGGTAAAATGCACTTTCCTCACGGAGATATTAGCAAGCAGGCTTTTATTCTAGATAAAATTTATAAGCTAGAAGATAGACTTTCAGAAGGAAAAAAAGCTAAGGTAATCTTCAAGCAAACCTTTGCTCTAGCTAGATCGCTTGCCCCTTTGGAGTTAGAATTTAAATGGAGAACCGAGGACAAGAGATGTTTTACGCTGGCTAACTATACCTCTTATCTTATAAATATTAATCGCCTATTAATGTGGAAAAAGCTTCCTGGTGGAGAAGAATATTTAAGTCAGGAAAAAATCAAGTATTTACCTTTAGAAAAACAAGGAGAGCTCTTTAGAGATTGGATAGAAAACCACGGTAAAAATATTGAAAGGCTATATTTAAGGGGAATCGACTTAAGCTTTTTACCTCCCGAGATAGGGCAGCTCTCTCAGCTGCAAGCTCTTTATTTAAACAACAACCCACTTACCACTCTTCCTGCAGAAATAGGGCAGCTTTCTCAGCTGAAAGAGCTGTACTTAAACGACAACTATCTCACCGCCCTTCCAACAGAGATTGGGCAATTCTCCCAGCTAGAAGTTCTTTATTTAAACAACAACCATCTTACCGCTCTTCCCTCAGAGTTAGGGTAGCTTTCTCAGCTGCGAGCTCTTCATTTAAACAGCAACCATCTAGCTGCCCTTCCGACAGAGATAGGGCAGCTCTTGCAATTGCGATGGCTTTATTTAAGCAGCAACCAGCTTACCTCTATTCCTGCAGGAATAGGGCAGTTGTCTCAGCTGAAAGAGCTGTACTTAAACGACAACCATCTCACCGCCCTTCCAACAGAGATAGAACAATTCTCTCAGCTAAAAGCTCTTATCTTAAGCAATAACCAGCTTACCACTCTTCCTGTAGAAATAGGGCAGCTGTCTCAGCTGTGGACGCTTAGCTTAAGCAATAATCAACTTACCGTTCTTCCTACAGAGATGGGACAGCTCTCGCAATTACGTTGGCTTAACTTAGAGGACAACAAGCTTACCTCTCTTCCTATAGAGATAGAGCAGCTACCAGAAGAGTTAATTCTCATGTTAACGGGAAATGCCTTGAAGAACATTCCAGATCAACTAAAACAGCACTTTAGATTGTAAAGCTTTGCTTGTCTTTTAAATTAATTAAGAGTAAAGAAATAGAAAAAGTTACGCGTGAAGAATTAAGGAAGCGTTCGTTAGCTTTTTGTTGATTGTTCTGCCTATAAGATAGGCTTTTCTAAGATAATAGACTTGCTTTTCCATAAGCCAGAGGCATAGCGCCAATAGTAGATGATCACTGTTCCTATACTAAAAAGCAGCCAAAAATAAAGAGCCACTTCTACGGAAGCTTGATTTTTTACTACAAAGAAGTAGACAGGAGCAACCATCAGTATCCATACGCTTAAGGACCCTGCAATTAATAAAAATGTAGTATCGCCAGCTGCTGTTAAAATTCCCGATAGCAGCCAGCGAATGCCTTCAAAAAATACATAGATAAGAGTGGCATATAAGCAATTCATGAGTTTTATTTCAATAAAAGCTCTATATTCAGGGGTAGCATAAGGGAGAAATTGGTCGATAAGTAGAGGGTGAAAATAGACAAACAGGGTAGAAATAACCAATAAAAAAAGCAGATGAATACGTATACCGGCCTTTAATACGTGAGAAATGAACCAGGTGCGTTTAGCACCAATAAGATTTCCGCAGATAGTAGTAGCAGCTTTACTTACACCTTCTGCAAAAAAAAGCAGCAGCATAAATAGACTTTGGCAAATTCCTGCTATAGTAATATGTACTTCGCTCAATCTTGTCATCATCTGATAAAAAGCTGCCCAACCCATGATTTCTATTAATGCAAACATGGCTCCTGGAGAACCAATTTTAAAACATTGCCAAAAAGCTAGAGGGCGAAAGTAAAAATTTCCAGTACCCTTTTTTTCTCTATTTTCTTTCTTAAGAAAAAAGTAAAAGAGGACCAGCATCTGAAATAAAGATCCTAGGCTTGTGGCAATAGCTGCCCCCAGGATGCCCATTGAAGGCACCACTCCCTCAATACCAAAAATAAGAAAGATATCTAAAAAAACATTAATAATATTGGCGCCAATCGCTAAAAGAGTAATCAATTTAGTTTGGCCCTGCCCTACAAAGAAGCCACTGAGCGCGGCATAAGCAGCAAAAGTCGGGCCAAATAATAACATCCAGCGCATATAAGTTCTTTCCATGGCTGTTTCTGGGGAAGAGCCATAAAACCATTCGCTTCCCCATATAGCCATAGGAATAAAGAAAAGGAAAGAAAAGAGGGAAAGCCAGATCATTTGCCAAACAGGCTCACCCATACGATTAAGCTGTTGAGCGCCATGATATTGAGCCACGAAAACTTCAGTAATATTGGTCAGTACCACCCATCCAAAGAGTAATCCCCATCCTAAGGTAGAAGCATTGACTGCTGAATTAAGGGCTGCCGTAGAATAATGGGCTAGCAGTAATCTATCGACAAAAAGCATGAGCATCATAGAAAAAGAGGAGAGCATGAGCGGCAAAGAGATAGAAAAAAGCTCTCGAAAGCTGCCTTCTTGATATTTAGTAAGTGCCATAGGACCTTATGAAAAGCAAAGATATTTTAAATTTTATATAAAATTAAAAATGGTCATAAAGAAAGAGATTACATCAGTAAAAAGGCTTCTTGGCTAACACCATAACAAATGAGCAGGGGATTGTAAACAATTTTTGTTGAGAAAAAACCCTCTGGCTTTTTAAGAGGTAGGAAGAAAGCTTTTAATTAAGCGGTCACGGGGCTAAGCCCAAATTTAGATGGGATTCTGCGGGCATCTGCAAAGACAAAAAAGCTCTCAAATAACTGTTTTTCTATTTACTGCGCTTTCTGATTACATTATCTTCTGCTTATCAAGAGCTTAAGTATTTTTTTTCTCTATGACCGCTTACGTTTTTGATGAAAAAGATAGAGAGAACTAACGATGTAATAAAAAAGTATTTAAATTCCTTGCTTAAGCTTTAAAGAAGAAAGATAGGTGTTTTCTTTCTTTAGCCTTACGATTGAGCAGCAAGTAAGAGGGGATTTTTAGAATAAAAACAAGAAAAATAGAAAAAGCTTCTTGCTTTCTTTAAATCTATCACTTTTAGTGATAAACTTATTGACTGGGAATATTTAAATAGCCTTGCCTTGTTGAAAATGGGGAAAATGCTAGAAGGATACTCCAAATTTTATATGAAGAGAATAAGGTTGTAATTGCCTACTGTTTTTAATCAAAGTAAGCCCAGCTTGATAAAGCTCTACCTTAAGGAGAAGCTTGAGTTTCATTTTTGCAAGAAAGAAAGTATAGCAAAAATATATCAATATGCTAGGATGCATTTAATAACAAAATTGAGATATAAACATGTATAACCTCATTACTTTAGCTTCCCATCAAATGTTACGCTTCTTTGCCTATTCACTTCTTATCGCTTCTTCCTTTCTATTCACTAGTTGCGAGTCGCAAAAGACAATTGTCAACAGTTTGGATGAAAGAGAAGCTAATGAAATTCTTGTTTTTCTAGAGAGCAAAGGAATCAATGCCAACAAGATACAATCTGCAGGAGGAGGAACCGGTGCCTCTAAAATAGTTTTATGGGATGTAAGCGTAAACGAAAAAGATGCTATTCAGGCCATGGCCTTATTAAACCAAGCTGGCTTGCCTAGGAAACGTAGTCAAAATTTACTTTCCATTTTTTCTAATGTAGGGTTGGTGCCTTCTGAAAGACAGGATAAAATTCGTTATGAGGCTGGACTAGCCGAGCAGATTGCTAGCGTTATACGTAAGATAGATGGTGTTTTAGATGCTGAGGTCCAACTTTCTTTTCCTGAGGAAGACCCTCTAAGCCCTGGGAAAACTAAAGGCAAAATCACAGCTTCTGTTTACGTAAAACACAATGGAGTGTTAGATGATCCTAATAGCCATTTAATTACCAAAATCAAACGTTTAGTGGCGGCAAGCATAACCGGACTAAATTTCAATGATGTAACAGTCATTTCTGATAGAGCACGTGGAAGCGATCTATCTACCTCATTTTCATCGGGCGAGCATGAAGAAAAATCTTACGTGAGTATTTGGACAATTGTTTTAGCTAAGGAGTCGGTGACACGTTTTCGAGTCGTTTTCTTTACTTTTTCTTTTCTTCTTCTACTGATGGCTTTGTGTTTAATTTGGTTAACTTGGAAAATTTATCCTTTATTAAAAAGGCATGGGGGGTTTAAAGAACTGTTTCATCTCCAACCATTAAAAATTGGGACTTCTGAAGAAGAGAAGATCCAGGATGCTGAAGAACCGACGGAAGATAAAAATTCCTCGGAAGACAAAGGCTTGGTTGATAAAGATGTTGATGAGACATAAGGCTCTTTATCATGCACGCCAAAACGCAAATTCTTATACGTATTTTGCTAAATCGCTTTCATCCTAAGACCTCTCAAGAATTTCTTAAGTGTTTACCGGAAGATGAAGCAAAGCAAATAGCTGGACATCAGATCATCACGGCAGAGATAGATCCTATCTTTGTTAAGCCGTATGAATTTCTTAAAGAAATCCATTATTCTTGGTTGGCTCCTTACGTTCGCAAGCTTCCTACTCATCTTCAAAATCTTATGGTTTCCGCATTGCCTAACCCTTTAGCCACTAGCTTAAAAAAATATTTAAAAATTAATGGCCCCTTTGTCTCCATGCCTAAGCTTGCAAGTGCATTTTTTACTAAGAAGCTATACGATCAAATTAAACAAACTGAAATTCTTTCACCCGCTTTTTTGCCCAAGCAGGATTTATCCATATTGCTAACCCTATCGCGCATGGAAATTATTTACTTAATTGATTTTTTAGGCTTATATGATTTAGCGGAAGAATTGCGTCATGTGGTAGATAAGAAAAGTTTACAAAAAGTTTATGCATGTTTAGATAATAAAAAAATCCAGTTTGTTCGTCTCTGCTTACATCAAAAAAGTAGGTTTATTACTGCTAAAATGGATCTACAGAAATGGAAAGGGGAGGGCGCTGAGCTACAAAGAAAAATTCACCAAAGAGGTCTTTACCGCTTAGGAAAGGCTCTAAGCGGCACTCACCCTCATTTTATGTGGTACTTGCTAAGGAAATTGGATACAGGGCGTAGCGCTATTATAGAAAAACATTATAAACCACAGAGTAATCCTGCTATAACCTCGGTACTTATCCAGCAAGTGATAAATGTTATAAACTTTTTAAAACTGAAGAGTGAAATGTGAAAAAGAAATTTTTTTCTCTGATTCATGGCAATAGCGTTCATGTAGCTCCAGAAACACGTGTGATTCCTGCCGAAGAGTTTTCGCAAGCATTGGAAGCTTACCAACTCATGGAAGAAGTAAAAAAAGATGCCCTTAAGTATAAGCAAGGAGTAGCTGAAGAAATCGAAAAACTTAAGGAGCAGGCGCAAAAAGAAGGCTTCGAGGAAGGCTTTAAGAAATGGATAGAGCAAATCGCTAAAGTGGAAGAAGAGATTATAAATGTACGCCATGAAACAGAAAAAGTAGCTTTACCCATTGCACTAAAAGCTGCTAAGAAGATTGTCGGTAGAGAGCTGGAGCTATCCGAAACTGCTGTTGTAGATATTGTTAGCAATAGCTTAAAAGCAGTGGTGACACATAAAAAAATCACCATCTACGTTAATAAAAAAGATCTCGAAGCTTTAGAGAAAAGTCGTCAGCAAGTAAAAGATCTCTTTGAAAGCCTTGAAACTTTGATCATTCGAGAACGTGCAGATATTGAATCGGGCGGATGTATTATTGAGACCGAAGGCGGTATTATCAATGCCCAGCTTGAAAATCAATGGCGTATTATTGAAAATGCTTTTGATAGAATGATGAAACAACATGAGAAGGCGGCACAGGGGCATGGCTAAAACAAAAGCAATTATTAAACGATTATTTTCTTTAAACTGTCTGTCATGGATGCTAGTACTAGCTCTATTATGTATGATCTCCCCTGAATGTTGGGCCCAAAGTTCTCCTCCTCGGAGTACGACTTCGATAGAAGCTGGAAAAGCTGTAGTAAGGCTCGGAGAGAAAACCCCTGCAGAAAAAGAGCTGGATATACAGTTTGATAATTTTAGAAAACCTTCCTTGATTACTCAAGCGGCTGTATTATCTCTTTTGGCTATGCTGCCCTTTATAGTGATGATTTTATCTTCATTTATGAAAATTGTCGTCGTCTTGTCGCTTTTACGTAGTGCGCTGGGTGTCCAACAATCCCCTCCCAATCAAGTGATCAACGGGGTTGCTTTCATGCTTAGTATCTATGTGATGTATCCTACGGCTTTAAAGATGTATGATGCCTCGATGCATGTGGTTAACCAGCAAGCTGCTCCAGAATCTCTTATTTCTGCAGGATCTTCTGCATATATAATCGCTTTGGTGGAAGCTGGGAGAGAGCCTTTGCGTGATTTTTTGAAAAGAAATTCTTCCGTTAAGCATCATGCCTTGTTTTACCGTATGGCTTATCGCGTTTTACCCGATAATTATCGGCCCACGCTAAAGCCTGATGATTTTATGATTTTAGTGCCAGCTTATATTACTAGCCAGCTTAAAGATGCATTCGAGATAGGAGTGCTCATCTACATTCCCTTCTTTGTCATCGATCTCGTCGTATCAAACGTTTTATTAGCGATGGGTATGATGATGCTATCCCCCGTAACCATATCTATGCCCTTAAAATTATTTTTACTTGTGATGCTGGACGGATGGACGATGTTAATTGAAGGCTTGGTAAACACTTTCCGCTAAGGATGAGATTATGTTTCAAACACAGGTTATACAGCTTGCTTATCATGCTCTTTTGCTGATTCTTATCCTTTCAGCACCACCCATTTTGGTGAGTATGTTTTTTGGGGTGATCGTAGCGATCTTTCAGGCAGCCACACAAATTCAAGAACAGACTTTATCATTTACTATAAAATTGGTCGCGGTAACGCTTACTTTGATGATTTTGGGTGGATGGTTGGGAGCTCAGATTATGGAGTTTGCAGGCGATATATTTTCCCACTTTGCGCAGTGGAGTTTAGCTTCTCAAGGGTGAGAGACAACTTGTAAACACAATTGCACTTTCCCTTGGTTCTATTTAGGCTCTAAAGACTACTAGCTAACCTAGAGATAAAAAACATAAGAATGTGATAATGGCTGAAACTACCGACAGTTTTATAGCGTTATTTTTAAATAGCGCCTTCAACACCGAAGGGGGATTGCTCTCTTTTGTTGCGCTTTTCTTTTTATTTCTCTCTCGCTTTTTTCCCATTCTTTTGCAATCACCCTTTTTTGGAGCAAGGGTAATGCCTCAGCCTGCCAAAGTGGCGCTAGGGATTGGTCTCTTCATTATCTTTTTACCGCAATTGCTATTAGTCACCCATAAAATTGATTTCAACCTAAAGCTAGTTTTTTTAATATTTAAAGAGTTGTTCGTAGGGACAATCATAGGTTTCCTCATTAGCTTGCCTTTTGTGATTGTACAAAGCGCTGGTATTATCATTGATCACCAGCGGGGGGGAGCCAGCTTAATGGTTAATGATCCGACCATTCAAAATCAGTCTTCGCCTCTAGGGACATTGTTTAACTACGTGATGATTTGGATTTTTTTCATGATCGACGGTCCTTTTTTATTCATGGATGCTATCCTTACATCTTATGAAGTGATCCCTGCTGATCAAATTATCAATTCCAAATTTTTTGAACGATCCTCAGTATTCTGGGCGAACGAAATTGCCCTGCTAAATAAAATAATGGTCATCAGTATTCGTTTGGCATCACCTGCTTTAATCATGATTATGATGACAGACTTCTTTTTAGGAATTGCTAACCGCCTAGCCCCGCAAGTACAGATTACTTTTTTAGGCATGCCCTTAAAATCCTTGTTAGCCCTATTAATTGTATGTGTAGGTTGGAAAATGCTGAATGAAGAAATGGCTAAGCAAGGCTATGTATGGATAAATGAAGTGATCAACATGCTAAGGACGATTAAAGGAAGCGTGAGTGGATTTAATGAGGTGGGGGTAGTATCATGACTTTTTGCCTGAAAAGCCGTGTTTAAAAAACAGGCAAGCGGTTAATACATAGGCTGGCAGAAAACTCTTGAATGGCAGGCGCCTTTTAAGTATTTATTTTTCATTTGGTAAAATTAGGTCTAAAAAAGTCACGTGCTTAGCAAAGAACACATTTATCTCATTTGTTAGCGATCGGATGTGTAGCTGAGCCATATGCGATCATATAATTCTTTAAAAAAGCTTTGGATTCTTTTTCACTGCCCTTAAGATAATGCCTGGCTAAAGTGCGGCATTCTCTTTGATAGGCCGCTTGGTTAAAAATAGCTACTCATTTTTGTTCAACATCTGCATAGCAAGAGGTGCTCTCAAAAGCTCGATAGCTTTCTGCTATTTCTACCGCCTTGTCGTAAGGCACTTCAAATATAAGCTCTTTAGCCTCTTTAATCTGCATGGGCACACGCGTGATAAATAAGCTTTGTTCTTCTTTAAAAACTTGCAAGGTAGCTGGTGTATAAAGAGCCCTGTCTCCTACTATATAACGATTCTCTACGGCTTGCCGAAAGCTTTTAAGGTATTCGCCAACAATTTGCGTAAAGGCTGTTTTATCGCTGCTATTGCCATCAGCCGCTTGCATGTATAAAGGAACATTGCCTTCATTGGAGGTGATAAGCTGCAAGAGAGCTTGGTTTAAATGTCCTAGACAGTACTTGACCTGACAAACATGAGTTACCTGGCAGGTACTATTTCTGTCAGTTGTAACTTATCTAACATCTTTTCTTGCGCAAGATGTTTTGCATCTAAGAATGTTTGTAATGGCGTCTTGCCAAAACAATACTTTCCTGTATGTGTTCTCTCGTTATTATACTCATTCATCCATTTATCCACATCCTCTTGTAATTCTTCAACATTTTTAAACACTTTCTTCCTAAAAGCTGTGGCATAAAATTCGTTCTGGATGGTCTGATGAAACCTTTCGCAGATTCCATTCGTTTGAGGGTGCCGAGCTTTAGTGCGAGAATGGTCAATGTCTTCAATGGCCAGATAAAGTTCATACTCATGATGCTCTCTTGCTCCACAGTACTCTGTACCACGATCGGTCAATATTCTTAAGACACGAATATCTTGCTCTTCAAACCAGGGAATGACTTGGTCATTCAGCATATCCGCTGCTACCAACGCATTTTTTCTATCGTATAGTTTGACAAAAGCTACCTTAGAATAGGTATCGATCACTGTCTGTTGATAAATGCGTCCCACACCTTTAATAGTGCCTACATAATAGGTATCTTGAGATAATAAATAGCCTGGATGTTCAGTTTCAATTTCGCCATGTGCTTCTTTTTCTTCCTTGGCTTTTTCAAGAGCTTTTAGTTGGTCCTCTGTTAATATCATTTCTTCCTGAGCCATTTTAGCTTCCAATGCTTTGAGACGTTTTTGAAAGGTCTCAAGATTGTATCTAAGCCAAACAGAACGCACACCTCCTGGCGAAATGAAAATCCCTTGTTTCTTAAGCTCGTTACATACTCTTAACTGACCATAAGCAGGCTTTTGAAGAGCAAAATCAACAACAGCTTTTTCTATAGATTCGTCCACCCTATTTTTTATACAGGGTTTTTTACGTGTCATATCCTGAAGAGCTGCTTCTCCACCTGTTTCATAAAGTTCTTTGAATCTATAAAAGCTATCTCTAGAATATCCCATCATCTTACACGCCTGGGATACATTTCCTAATGTTTCAGCTAGCTTTAAAACACCGAGTTTATTTTTAATGACTTTTTGATGAGTTGCTAAATTTGACATTTGATACTCCTTATTAGTCTTAAGCCGCTCACTTCAACTTCAGCCTTGCCAATTTTAATGAGCGACAGGGCTTCAAGCTTCGCGGCTTTTAAATTGAGTTTCCTTTATTTTTATCACAAATGTCAGATTAAGTCCTATCTATTACAAATCATAGGACATATCGTGCTTTGTTTCCTTGCCTTTGTAATGCCTCGTAATTTAGAGATCGCCTTAATTAGAAAAGGAACAGATCATACTGTTGAAAAATAAGGGAGGCTATTGGTGAATTAAAAGCTTCTCTATTAGAAGTAAATGGCAAGCCTATCTTGCTAAGAACA
This sequence comes from Neochlamydia sp. AcF65, assembly GCF_018342435.1. Taxonomy (NCBI): domain Bacteria; kingdom Pseudomonadati; phylum Chlamydiota; class Chlamydiia; order Parachlamydiales; family Parachlamydiaceae; genus Neochlamydia; species Neochlamydia sp. AcF65. Next base: position 33,889 of record NZ_JAEMUE010000031.1, on the reverse strand, counting down.
CCAGCAAAAGGATTATCTAAAGAAATACTTCAAACCTTAAAGCTTAAACATTCAGGGGAAATGGTAATGGATGGGTTGTTATGAATAAGCATTAGTTCAATGGAGTGTAGTGGCAATATTGCCATCTTTCGAAACAACGATCTTTGATAATCAGCAATTTAAGTCTAACAAGTGTCAAAGTCAGGAAGAAATAGAAGACTGCCTTGCATTTTTTAGAGAGCTTTCTTCAGAAAATTTTTTCCTTAGAAAGCGCTTGTCTTTGGCGCTGGATAGGGAGAAATACGAGAGTTATTGAGAGAATTAGATAAAAGATAGCTAACTTAATGAATAGAACCTTAAAGCGCCACTTATATTTTGGATAATTCCTTAGGCTTTAGCCAAGATCGTTAACAATAAAGCTGCGGCTAACGTTTACCCTTTTCTATGGCAAGCATATGTTTATACCTCGTTTACTAAGCTCCTTCGCTTGCTCGATGTAAGCGTTCAGACAAGGTAGCCAAAATTCCACTTTTTAAAAAGTTTACATCCACATAGGCTTGCCTGTGCTTTTCCTGGTCGAGTTGCCGAAGAGTGGCATATAGATTAGAAACAACGAGCTCAGGTTCTGTAAGAGGTCCTAGAGCTAAAACTTTGCAGCCTGCAGGGTAGTTTCGATCGCTGAATCCAATAATAACGCCTTCGGTGATATCCTGAAAAGATTGTACAAGGGTTAATTTAGCTTGGGGAGCATAGTGGCGATACATGCCTCCTGGACACAAAGGTTTTTCACCTTTTTGTTGTTGAATTTTAGGCACATATCCTAAAGATGGATAAAAGCTCTCAGCAGCTAAGGCACCCTGGCGTATAATTTGCCAGCCACCTTTTCTATACATTAAGATGGTGGATTCTAAGCCTTTTTGGCATGCCCCTCCGTCTAGCACAGGAAAGTGTTTACCAAAATCATGCTCGACATGCTCAGGATGAGTGGAGGAAGGGCGGCCTGAAAGGTTGGCTGAGGGCATAACGAGAGGGCCTGTTTGTTTCAATAACTCTAAAGCTAAAGGATGCTGAGGAATGCGAAAAGCTGCCGTGGGTAAATCGGCGCGTACCTTTGCCGGAATTAATTTACATTTGGCTGGTAGAACGATTGTCATAGGGCCTGGCCAAAAGCCGCGTGCCAAAATCTCTAAACCGCTGACGTTTCCTTGCAGGTAAGATAATATATCATTCAATTCAGCGACATGGATGATTAAAGGGTTATTCGAGGGGCGCCTTTTAAGGGTGTAAATATAGTCGATAGCTTCTAAATGATCTATAGATGCGGCTAGCCCATACACCGTCTCTGTCGGTACACCCACCACTTCTCCTGCCCTTAACAGTTGAATAGCTTCTGTTACTGAGACGCGCATAATAGCTCAATAACCTCTTGCAGATAGATAATGAAGTGATCAATTTCTTCTTTAGTGTTGTATAAGCCAAAAGATATTCTGGCAGTAGCTGGTACACCAAAATGGCGCATGGTGGGCTGTGCACAATGATGTCCTGTGCGTATAGCTACTCCTTTTAAGTCCAGCATAGTGCCAATATCGAGCGGGTGTGCTCCTTCTACGATAAAGCTGATGATAGCAGCTTTTTCTTTAGGCTTTCCAATGATGCGTACTTGCGGAATGCTTTCCATTTTTTTAGTGGTATACTCTAAGAGCTCCTGCTCATGAGCGTGGATAGCAGAAAAGCCGATCGTATTGATATAATCAATAGCAGCGCCTAAACCAATCACTTCCGCGATAAGGGGTGTCCCTGCTTCAAACTTTAAAGGTAGTACATTATAGGTAGTTTTTTCCCAATCGACCTTATCAATCATATCGCCGCCGCCTTGATAAGGCGGCATTTGATTGAGAAGTTCTGCCTTGCCGTATAAAATTCCTATTCCTGTAGGCCCGTAAAGTTTATGACCTGAGAAAGCGTAAAAATCTGCGTCTAAGGTTTGGACATCAACTTTCATATGCGGAACAGCTTGCGCGCCATCCACCAGTACTTTGCTTCCATAGGCATGAGCCATTTGGATCATCTCTTGGACAGGATTGATAGTGCCAATAGCATTAGAAACGTGCGTTAAAGCGACTAGCCTAGTTTTAGAATTTAAAAGCTTGGCAAACTCTGCCAGGTTTAAATTTCCTTGGCTATCGAGGGGAATAAATTTTAGGACAGCTTGCCTATCTTCACACATCATTTGCCAGGGAACAATATTGGCATGATGTTCAATCTGCGTTAAAATAATTTCATCACCAGGTTTAATAAAGGCTTTTCCAAAAGAATAAGCCACTAAGTTAATAGAGTCGGTGGTGCCGCGCGTAAAGATAATCTCTTCGCTTTTTGAGGCATTAAGAAGCTTTTGAACTTTCTCGCGGGCTTCTTGGTATTTTTTAGTAGCCAAAAGGGAAGATTCGTAAATGGTTCGATGGACTGTACTGTAATAATTTTGGTAAAAATCTTGGATGGAATCAATCATGCACTGTGGCTTTTGAGCGGTAGCGGAAGAGTCAAAATAGATAAGCGGTTTTCCATGCATCGTTTTAGCAAGCATAGGAAAGTCTTTCCTAATTTTTTCCACATCAAAAGAAGCTAGTTTCATCGCCAGGCTCCTGCATAAGGTATCGGTAGGCTTGCTTGTTAATGGCATTCATGAGAGAAGGGTAGGGGATCATCTCAATGATTTCTTTACAAAAGCCGTAGACTAAAAGATTTTTAGCAGCTTTCTCTGAATACCCCCGTGTTCTTAAGTAAAAAAGCTGTTCTGCATCGAGCTGTCCCATGGTAGCTCCATGGGAGGCTTTAACATCATCTGCAAATATTTCGAGGTTAGGCTTACTCTCAGCTTTAGCTTTATCACTAAGCAGTAAGTTGCTATTCAGCTGAAAAGCTTGGGTCTTTTGGGCAGCTTGATGTACTAAAATTTTGCCTTCAAAGCTAGAATGGCTAGCATCGTTTAAAACACTTTTGAAAAGCTGCATGGAGCGGCAGTAAGGGGCTTGATGTTCCACTAAAATATTTGCGTGGGCTTCTGCTTGATCAGAAAGCATCCAAAGGCCATTTAAGCTAGCCTCTGCATTTTCTCCGGCAAGAACTACTCGATAGTCGTTCCTTAAAGAAGTAGCGCCTTTGCTAGCCAAAATAGATTTGAAGGTACTACCTTTTTTGAGGCTAGCGCGAAAAGCTTCAAAATACCAATGTTTATTTAAAATTTCAAAAGGAGCTTGGAAGTAGTGTAGGTGAGATTCTTCATCCATTGCCACTTCGATAGAAATATTAGATAAAAATTGTTTTCCTGGCCCATCCACGTGGGTGGCAATTAAATCAAGCTGGGAGTGCGCCCCCATGAAGCCTTGGATTCTCGGGTTCGTCCATAGAGAAAGGTCAGGCTCATGACTATTGAAATGTAATAGCTGCAAAGGGACATCTACCAGAGTTTTAGGAGGCGCATAGATAAAGATTCCTTGACGATGCAGCGCCGCATTAAGAATAGCAAAAGGATCCCTTTCTTCTTTAAGCAGTTTATTCCATTGATTGTTTAGAAAGCTTCCATAAGTTCTCCAAGCTTCCTTTAAAGGTAGAATAACCATTCTTTTAGGAAGAGCAGACAAATTAGATAACTCTGGATAATAATTCCCATTAACCATTACTAAAACAGAGCCCGCGCATTCGGGCAAAATATGCGGTGCAATAGAATCAGCAGCTAAGGGGATAACAGGCGTCGGCTCAAAAGCTTGCATGTAAAGATTTCTTAAACGAAGATATTGAAAAACTTCAGATTGGCGAGTAGGTAAACCGATTTCTAAAAAACGCAGCCAGGCTTTTTCTTTAAGCTTTCGTGTAGGATCTTTTTCTTCAATAGCCTCAACATACATCTTTTGAAGCATTTGCTGAAAAGCTTGTTGATCGGTATAGCTCTCCGTGATCATCGTAGAGCCTCGCTTTGAGGGGCTGGTACTAACCAATCGTACCCTTTATCTTCTAATTGGTGGGCTAATTCAGGACCACCGGATTGCACTATTTTTCCTCCCACCATGACATGGACAACATTCGGTTTAATATAGTCGAGAAGCCGTTGATAGTGAGTGATAAGAATAAGGCCCATCTGAGGATTCATCAGTTGATTGACGCCTCGAGCCACAATACGCATGGCATCAATATCAAGCCCTGAGTCAGTTTCATCTAAGATCGCAAGCGCAGGCTGTAGAACAGCCATTTGTAAGATTTCATTACGTTTTTTTTCTCCCCCAGAGAAACCTTCATTCAGACTACGTTCTTTAAATTCCGTTTTAATTTCCATACGTTTCATCATCTCATCAAGAGATTTTTCAAACTCTACTAAGGGCATTTCGGGATTGCCTTTAGCTTTCAATACAGAATTATAAGAGGCATGTAAGAACTGCAGATTGCTAACCCCAGGAATTTCTAACGGATACTGAAAGCTCATAAAAATTCCTGCATGGGCTCTATCTTCTGGGGCCAATTCCACTATATTTTGGCCTTTGAACAAAATCTCTCCTGAAGTAATTTCATAAGCCGGATGGCCTGCTAAGACCTTTGCAAGGGTGGATTTTCCTGCACCATTAGGACCCATGATGGCATGAATTTCACCGGGTTGTACAACTAAATTTAATCCTTTTAAAATAGGTTTGTTTTCTACATTGGCATGAAGATTTTTAATTTCTATTAACGCTTGGGAAAGGTGAGTCATGAATAATTATCCAACTGAATTTTCAAGTTTTAATGTTAGCAATTTTTGAGCCTCTGCAGCAAACTCAAGAGGTAGCTCTTTAATCACGTCTTTACAAAAGCCGTTAACGATCATATTGACAGCATCTTCTTGAGAAAGGCCGCGACTTCTCATATAGAAAAGCTGCTCTTCATTCATTTTAGAGGTAGAGGCTTCATGTTCAACTTGGCTAGAAGAGTTGCCTACCTCAATATAAGGAAAAGTGTTAGCTGAGCATTGATCTCCTACTAGCATAGAGTCACATTGCGTATAGTTACGAGCTCCATGAGCTCTTGGCACAATTTTAACTAAGCCACGGTAACTGTTGTGAGAGGTATCGGCTGAGATTCCTTTAGAAACTATGGTTGAACGAGTGTTTTTTCCTAGATGAATCATTTTTGTTCCTGTATCAGCCTGCATATGATGATTAGTCAGGGCTACAGAGTAAAATTCCCCTATGGAATGATCACCTTGCAGAATGCAGCTAGGATATTTCCATGTAATAGCAGCTCCAACTTCTACCTGGGTCCATGAAATTTTAGACGAAATACCTGCGCAGCGACCGCGCTTAGTTACAAAATTATAAATTCCACCTTCTCCAGTTTTTGGATTACCTGCATACCAATTTTGCACAGTAGAGTATTTAATTTCTGCATGATCTAAAGCAATAAGCTCTACGACTGCAGCATGGAGCTGATTATTGTCATAGGCAGGCGCTGTGCACCCTTCTAAATAGCTAACAGACGAGCCTTCTTCGGCAATGATAAGGGTGCGTTCAAATTGGCCGCTTTCTTTATCGTTGATGCGAAAATAGGTAGAAAGTTCCATGGGGCATTTAACGCCTTTAGGAATGTAAACAAAAGAGCCATCAGTAAACACCGCAGAGTTTAAGGTCGCATAGAAATTATCACCGATAGGAACTACACTGCCTAAATATTTTTTTACAAGATCAGGATAAAGGTTAATCGCTTCAGAGATTGAGCAAAGAACAACTCCTGCCTCCTCTAAATTTTTCTTAAAAGTGGTCCCAATCGAAACGGAATCAAAAACCATATCGACCGCGACATTGGTTAATCTCTTTTGTTCATCTAAAGGAATCCCTAATCTTTCAAAAGTACGTAAGATTTCCGGGTCTACTTCATCTAAGCTATTATACTTAGCCTTAGTCTTAGGAGCAGAGTAATAGCAAATATTTTGAAAATCAATAGGAGGATAGTGGACATTAGGCCAGACGGGTGGGGTAGATTCAAGCCATAGACGGTAGGCTTTAAGACGAAAATCTAGCAAAAATTGAGGTTCATCTTTTTTTGCCGAGATGGCACGTATAGTCATCTCATCGAGCCCTTTAGGTAAGCTATCCATTTCAACCGCAGTTGAAAATCCGTATTTATAATCGGATTGTCCCCTAAATGCTTCTTGTGTAGCCATTAAATTCTCCTTATAACTTGCTAAAAGGATATCACAGTCTTGCCAAATGTAAAAAGTAAAAAGTTGACGAGGAATAGCCTTTAATCCGAGGCTTCGATCTTACAAAGATTAAAAAAACATTATAACATTTAAATGTTTAATTTTCAAATAATTAAATAGTAAAAATTATTTTTTCTTAAGTTGTTTTTCAAAGGGTTAAGAAGTTCTCTTTCAGCTTTTTTTCCTCAAGGGGTTTAATAAAGTACCAATACCCCTATCATGTAGTTTTAAAGGTGTATTCTTTGGGACCCCACTATCAAGCTAAAGTTCCAGGGCAGCTATTCAGATCTTGAGCACTCTCACAAATCCTCTGTTTATGAAATCCAGACTTTTTGGCTATTCGATTGAGTGGCTCGTAAGTCATCTTTTTAGAAGAGAGAAAGAGAGACAAGAAAATATAATTTTCATAAGCTTTTAATTGTTAACAAGCCTTTAAACCTGAATAGCTATGGTAAAAAGATTTATCTAATTGTTATCTCTTCATCGAGCTTTTTTTTATCTATCAGTTTATCATCGTGGTAAGTTTGCAAAACTCTTGGATGACCTCTCTGATCGTATTTATTGAACTTGCCATGACGTAAATCATTTTTATATTCTGCTTCAAAGTAGAGCACTCCTCTATTATTCCAGTATTGAAAAAGGCCTTCTTTTTTTCCGTTTTGGTAGGTACCACGTGAAGCAAGTTGCTCATTTTCATGATAAGATAGGACTTCTCCATTTTTTTGCCCCTGGATATAATCTTCTTTACGACAAATTTTCCCATTGGGAAAGTATTCGAGAAGAGGGCCTTGCAAAATATCGTTTTTGTAAGACAAGGTAAGGTGAGTCTTGCCATCCTCGTAGTAGGTGGTACTCATTCCATCACGGACGCCTTGATGATAAAAGGTACTGCTGATCTTATTGCCAGCTTCATTATATTCTGCTAGCTCACCTTCAAGAAGTCCATTCACATAGTGAGCCTCTAGGGCTTTAACTTTAGGGTCAGCATCACCTGAAGGATAAAAAATTTGATGCAGGCCTTCCAAACGATTATTTTGGTAATGGGATTTCACGATAAGGCCATTTGGTTTACGGGTTTGATAAGGGCCTTCTAGATTACCATGCTGGTAATAACCTTGCTCGATAAGGATGCTCTCTTGATTCCATAAGGCTTTAAGGCCATGAAGGATGCCATGATCATAGGTTAATATAGCTTGAGGCTGGCCATTTTTATAAAAGCTTTTTTGTTCCCCATGCATCTTTCCTTCTAGATAATTTAGCAAGTGGGAAGGGCTTTGCTGACCAGTTAGGGCATCAGTAGGATAAAGCTCACGCGCAGGCCCTGTTCGCAAACCTTGTTGATAAGTATATTCTTGATGAAGCGAGCCATCTTCGTACCAGGTGAAGGAAATGCCCTCAACTTTTCCATGCTGGTAGTTTAGCTGACTAGCTTTCTGCCCATTAGGCCAAAATGTTTCTTCTTTGCCGTGTAATCTGCCTTTTTGATAGAAGCTGATGCGTTTGAGTTGACCATTACTGTGCCACTCTTGAATTTTATGGGTAGGTAGGTTTTGCTCAAAATGAGCTTCATATAAAAGTGTGCCTTCTTCATCCCATTGACGAGATTCGCCTTGTTGCTGGCCATGAGAATAGTTAGTGCTGTTTTTAAGTTGGCCATTGGGAAACCATTCTTCATAAGTCCCATGAAGGGCTCCTTTAACATAATGGGCTTGAATATTGAGCTTTCCATTAGGATACCATGTTTGACTAAGGCCATCCTTCACATCTTTTTGATAGCTCTCCTTTAGAGAAGGTTGGCCATCCTCAAACCATCCTTCAAGCAAGCCAGTTTTTTGATAGCTTGCATAGGTTATACGAAGCTTGAGTTGGCTATTTTTATGAAACTCTTCTTGTTTTCCATCTAAATGCCCGTTTTTATAGAAATAGCTACTTTTAAGTACTCCTGTAGGATACCATTCCTTATAGGAGCCTTCGTAATTTCCATGGATAAACCTATATTCAGCAAGTTTATTACCGTTAGCGTCCAACTCTAAGATAGGCTCAAGTAAATGTCCATGAGGATCATAATGGGCAGATTTAGCTATTTTACCATTAGGATGGTTAAGAAAATGCAGTCCTGTCGGGATGCCATGAGCAAATTCTCCTTGTCCTATTAACTGCCCATCCTCATTGAAAAATTGTTCCAAACCCTCTTTTTTTCCTAATGTATAGCTAGCTCTGTAACTTTCTTTACCATTAGGATGATATTTTACATGCTGACCGTTAGGCTGCCCATATAAAAAATCTTGAAACTCCTTTGTCATACGATTGGGATAATATAGATGGAAGGCAGGAACAGTTTTCCCATTATCAAGTAGTCCCAAATGGTAATAGGCTTCTGTTTTTAAAGAGCCATCCTCATACCATTCTTGGGCAAGTCCTTGTTTCAGGCCTTGGTGATAATGAATAAGAGAAGCTCTTATTTTATTGAGATAAAAAGTCTCATATTGACCGCTAAGTTGATCATTTTCATAAAAGCCTTTCTCTGCTATTTCTCCATTAGAATAACGAATCTCTAAGGGACCATGCTTAACATCTTGCTTCATATAATGAACACTTTCAATTAAGCCATTAGAAAAATATGTTCTGACGGGCCCATGAAGCTTGCCTTTATCGTAGAAAATAATTTTTTGAATAGAACCGTTTTCATTAAAAAATAGCCCAGGACCATGATAAACAAGACGCTGATCTAAATAAAGTAAATCCACTTCTCTTTCAGGATTAGCATTTTTTCTAAAGTGTATTTCCTTGACTGGAACCCCTTCTTTACTCTCCCCAGAGGGTGCGTAATATAAGATAATTTTAGGGGTGCCATTCGGATGACTCTCGATAATTTTCAGACGCCAATTGGGTTGAATTTCTTTTAAAGTGGTGATTACAGCTTCCGTAAGGGGAAGCTCACCAGCTGGGTGCAAGGTCTGATCTTGGCTAAAGCCTTTAGTAAAGAGGCTGAGAATAATAAGAAATAAAGTAGGGCATAAAAAATACATGAGATACCTTAAATGAAAAAATTTTTCTAATTTAACTGCCCTTTAATTTCATTTCTTTCTAAAGTTGGCAACAATAAAGTAGCAATTATTCCTATAATAAAAAAAACACCTAGGATGCTTAAAGCATAGACGGGAGCATGCTCATTAAAAAATCTCGTCATTAAACCACCTCCGCCCTGTCCTAAGCCTTCCGATACACACCAAGCCATACCCATCAAGAAGGCGCTTACCATACCTGGACTTTCAGGGACTAACCAATGGCCAAAAGCGATCAATACTGAATTAACAGTGGCGAAAAAAGCCCCTAATAAAAAAATTAGAGCAACGAACGTAATATTGTCAAAGGTAGGATAAAGCAAAAATATATAAAAAGCTATCATGGCCGCCACTGTAGCCCATAGGATAACTCTCTTAGGCGAATATCGATCAGATAGATAGCCTGCCGGAATCAACATCACAGCGCCTCCTAAGATAAGAAAAAGATGGCCGCCGCCATGGCAAATCCAAGGGTTATAACCTTTACATATCAAAGTGTCGGGCAGAAGAAAAATGGTAGCCCAAAAAAGCGTTTGATTGCAGACTTGCGCGATATACAAGAGACGTAAATTGCGATTTTTGAACATCCTAAAAAGAGCTTTGAGATTAACATCACGGGTAGATTGAATAGGGGTAAAATTGTGGACCCCCTGAAGACCGTAGAATGAAGTAAATACCAAAAGAATTGCCGGTAGGACCAAAATGGCTGTGGCACCATGTAAAGCAGTATGAAAGTAAGTGTAGATGATTTGGCTGCTTGCAAGCCCTAAAGCTCCTCCGGAAGCAAAGATAGCAATTACCATTGCTTTGCGATGAGGCGTTAAAGCTCCAGCTAAGCTAGTCGCTGCAGGATGAAATGCCCCTGATCCTACACAGGTGATAGAATAAATCAATAGAAGCATCCAATAGTTTGTAGAGTAAGCTAAAAAGGTGTTGGCAGCAGTAAATAAGATGCCCAAGCAGATAAGCTGCTTACGCCATCCTCGGTCGCTCAAAGGCCCGAAAAATATTTGCATTCCTTCCCCAAAAAAAGCTCCTGCAGCCGAGATAGTGCCAGCAAGAAATAAGTCTAAATGAGCCAATGTCTTATACATGGCCCATATCCCTATCATAAAATCTACGAGAAAGTGCGCTAACCAGATAAAGATTAACGGACGGATCATAAAAAAGTCATAAAATAATAATTTAAAGAAAGTAGGTGCTATTATAAAGTTTTGGAATTAAGTAATAAAGGGAATAGTAGGCTAGCTAGACCTTTTAGGATCTTCTTTAATTTTAGTCTTCTAAAAGTAGCTGCCTACTTTTCTGCGATATCTTTTATGACAAAAATTAGTTTAAACAAGACGCAGAGAAAAAATTCTCATAGAAGTTAGTATGCCTAATCGAAAAACGAGCGAACATAGGCCTATTTGGCTAGCCTCATTAATTTTTTCTGGCTTTATGAAGAGGAGCGCTGCATTTACTCATTTTCCTCTTTTTCGTTTAACATTCTTGCTTTTTCCTTTGGAAGAATCTTTTTGAGCAGAAGCTGCAGGGTTGCTCTCAAGTGAAACATGAAATGAGTATGCATGCGTTGTGGAAGAAAATGGCGGATCTCCGCGCAACAAATTGAGGGGATAAAGATCGTGGCAGAAGAGTTAAATACAGCTTTAGAGGAACAAGCTCCTATACGCGAGGTGATAAGAAATGTTCAAACGCATTATGAAGAAGAATATTTAAATTAATAAATTTTAAAGCAAGGTAAAAAATGATTAGATGCCTTATCCATCCCCTCTTACACATTCAGTTGTGGCCGAATTGATTCCCCAAAACGAGGTCAATATTCTTGATCAGAAAATGCTAGGAAAATTACCTATCCCAGGGATTATCGTCTTTTCAGAGATTTAAAAATCTACATCGCGTGAGCTAGAGAGTTTACCTCAATGATAATAAAGAAGCATTTGCTATAGCCTTTGAACAATTCTATTTTGTGCATGGCTTGCAGCAACAGGGAGATTTTTGGGAAGATGAAAGCGAAATGGATGTTCCAACGGAAAAATTAGCGCAAAGTATACTCTTGCACTATTATGCCAGCTTGAGATCACCCTCAGATTCGGCTAGCTTATCTAATATCCCACAGCAAAGAGACAGCTAGCGAATCTTATATACATTATTAGAGTAGAGCAACTCCTATAACTCTACGTTAAGTATTTATTTTCGTGATATTTTATAGGTTCTATCTCTGCTCTTTAGAAAAATGGTTAGCTTAATTGGTTCTCAGATTTTAGTTTTTGATCATTTACTTTGGCAAAAAATTTGGTTAAAAGCCTCATTATAGGAACTGTGTGGGATAAGAGTTTTATAAGCTATAATGAAAATTGCATTATAAGTGCTAGCTAGATTGCTCTAATTAAAAAAATTTGTTTTTTAAGCTTCTTTGCTGAGAAAGATTTACATTCCACATTTAAACGACCAGCTTTTTAAATCTGTATGCGTTCTCTCTATCAGTATACTCAAATATTTCTAGGTTAGGCAAAACGATGATTAACTAAGGGGGAGGCTGGCAGCTTAATATCACGCCGGCCTATTTCCAAAAGTTTTTCTCCCATCCGTTTTTCCTCTTCCAAAGAAAGCTCCATTAAATTGACTATCTCTTTTTGTTTATAATGTTCCCACAAAAAACAGATAAGATTATAGATAGGCTATCTCATTATGCTCGACTTTATGAGCAGCACTTATCAAGGCACTATCATTAGAATTGGATGATTTGCAGAGGGTATACACAGCTTAAGCTGGCTATTCTTATGAAATTCTTCTTGTTTTCCATCTAATTGCTCATTCTTATAGAAATAGTTACTTATAAGTACTCTTGTAGGATACCATTCTTTATAAAAACCTTGTTTAGAATTGTGTTAAGGATAGAATAGGTTTCATGGCAACTTCTTAGTCGCGGGAAGAAAAGCTGATTGCTTCTTTAAAGATAAGATGGCTAAAAGTTTTTTTATTTTATTTTAGCTCATCTCAATCTAAAAAGTGCTTACGACCATTCTAACATTGAAAACGCTGTCTTATTTTTTCGGCGATATTCTTCAGAGGATTTTCTGCTAATTCAAGCTTGGTAAGCTGAGACAATAGACCTATTTCTGCAGGAAGGCTGGTGAGTTGGTTTTGATTTAAGTGAAGCTCTTTCAGCTTAGACAACTCCCCGATTTCTGCAGGCAGGCTGGTGAGCTGGTTTTGATTTAAGAAAAGCTGTGTCAGCTGAGACAATTGCCCGATTTCTGCAGGCAGAGTGGTGAGTTGGTTTTGATTTAATTCAAGCCGTCTCAGCTCAGACAGTTCCCCAATTTCTGCAGGCAGAGCGGTGAGCTGGTTTTGATTTAAGTAAAGCTGGTGTAGGAGCTGAAACAACTGCCCGATTTCTACAGGCAGAGCGGTGAGCTGATTTTGATTTAAGTAAAGCGTTTGTAGTTTAGGCAGCTGCCCAATTTCTGCAGGCAGAGCGGTGAGCTGGTTTTGATTTAATTCAAGCCTTTGCAGTTTAGGCAGCTGCCCGATTTCTACAGGCAGAGCGGTGAGCTGATTTTGATTTAAGTAAAGCTTTTGCAGCTGAGACAGCTGGCCTATCTCTCCAGGAAGGCTGGTAAGCTGGTTTTGGCTTAATTCAAGCTCTCGCAGCTTGGACAGCTGTCCGATTTCTACAGGAAGGCTGGTAAGCTGGTTTTGATTTAAGTAAAGCGTTTGTAGTTTAGGCAGCTGCCCGATTTTTGCAGGCAGAGCAGTGAGCTGGTTTTGATTTAAGAAAAGCTGTGTCAGCTGAGATAATTGCCCGATTTCTGCAGGCAGGCTGGTAAGCTGGTTTTGGTTTAAGCGAAGCTGTGTCAGCTGAGACAATTGGCCTATTTCTGCAGGCAGGCTAGTAAGCTGGTTTTGAGTTAATCTAAGCCTTTGCAGCTGAGACAGCTGGCCTATCTCTCTAGGAAGAGTAGTAAGCTGGTTATCATCTAAGTAAAGCAATTCAAGATTAGGCAACTGTCCAATTTCTACAGGCAGAGCGGTGAGCTGGTTTTGATTTAAGAAAAGCTGTGTCAGCTGAGATAATTGCCCAATTTCTGCAGGCAGAGCGGTGAGCTGGTTTTGATCTAATCTAAGCTCTTGCAGCTGAGACAATTGACCTATTTCTGCAGGAAGGCTGGTGAGCTGGTTTTGATTTAATTCCAGCCTTTGCAGCTGAGACAGCTGCCTGATTTCAGCAGGAAGGCTGGTAAGCTGGTTTTGATTTAAGTCAAGCACTCGCAGCTGAGACAATTGACGGATTTCTGCAGGCAGAGCGGTGAGCTGGTTTTTGCTTAAGTGAAGCTTTTGCAGCTGAGACAATTGCCCTATTTCTGCAGGCAGAGAGGTGAGCTGATTGTTGCCTAAGTAAAGCCTTTGCAGCTCAGGCAGCAGCTGAATTTCTACAGAAAGGCTGGTGAGCTGGTTTTGACTTAAATCAAGCGTTTGCAGCTGAGATAACTGGCCTATTTCTGGAGGTAAATAAGTCAAGCCTGCTCCACATAAATTTAAAGTCGTGATGTTTTTACAATTTTCTTCAATCCAATCTCTAAGAAGCTCTCCTTTTTTCTCTAGAGGTAAGTGCTTAATTTCTTGCCGGCTCAAGTATTTTTCCCCACCAGGAAGTTTTTTCCACAGTAAAAGGCGATTAATATTTAAGAGATAAGAAGAGTAATTAGCCAGAGTTAAGCCTCTTTTTTCTTCTATTTTCCATTTAAATTCCAAAGGAGAAATAGATTTAGCTAAGGTAAAAACTTGTTTAAAAACTTGATAAACTTTTTCAGTAGAGGTAAGTCCAGGATTAAGTTGATAAACTTTAGCTAACATAAGAGTTCGTTGGGTAGTGGCATTCGTCTTAGGGAAATGAAGGTGGGCTATTTTTTTATAAAGAGAGGGCATGACTTCAGTAGCCAGCAGATGATGCCATCTTTTACAGACGCTTAATAAGGAAGGAACTGCGCAAGCCTTTAAGATAGGGAGTAGTAATTCATTGGGCAAGCTTTCAATAGATGTTGATGAGATAGGATGCATTTTATTTCCTTGGATAATGATGAACTTTTGTCATTTTTATTTTTGAAGGCAATATAAAAAAATTAAAAAAGCAAGTCAAACGAATTTGTATCTTTATCAACAAAAACAACTCACAGAGGATCTATCGCCCTTCTTTCTTAGATAGATTTAAGAGAAAGGGGGAGATCTTCCAAGCATTTAGGAACAGCCACAGGTTTTGGGGATTAAGTGATGCGGCAATTTTGGTTTGGCTAAAAAAATGAAATTGATTCTGTGCCTTATTTGAGAAAAACGGCTCTCTTTGGCGCCTTGTTTTAATTCTTCTACTGAATGATGAAATACAATACACCAGTTTCTTTCTATCAAAAAAGTTGTTCTCCCAGACATAACAATCGGCAGAAAAAGAGAGAAGCTCCTTGTCGTTATAAATGTGTAGGTTAGTTTAAGCTTGCTTAGTTGCTGGAAGGAAAGCGGATTGCTTGTTTAAAGATAAAATGGCTAAAAGTTTGTTATTCCATTTTAGCTCACTCCAAATTAAAAAGTACTTGTTATTCTACAATTGAAAACGCTGCCTTATCTTTTCTGCAATATCTTTCAAAGGATTTTCTGCTAATTCAAGCGCTTGCAGCTGAGACATCTGTCCGATTTCTGTAGGTAGACTGGTGAGTTGGTTTTGGCTTAAATCAAGCCCTAGCAGCTGAGGCAATTGCCCGATTTCTGCAGGAAGGCTGGTGAGTTGGTTTTGATTTAAGTAAAGCCCTCGCAGCTGAGACAATTGCCCGATTTCTGCAGGAAGGCTGGTGAGTTGGTTTTGATTTAAGTTAAGCCTTCGCAGCTGAGACAATAGGCCTATTTCTGCAGGAAGGCTGGTGAGCTGGTTTTGATTTAAGTGAAGCACGTGCAGCTGAGACAATAGACCTATTTCTACAGGAAGGCTGGTGAGTTGGTTTTGGTTTAATTCAAGCTGTAGCAGCTGAGTCAATTGCCCGATTTCTGCAGGCAGGCTGGTGAGCTGGTTTTGATTTAATTCAAGCCGATACAGCGCTTTAGGCAGCTGCCCGATTTCTGCAGGCAGAGCGGTGAGCTGGTTTTGATTTAATTCAAGCCATTCCAGCTGGGACAGCTGTCCGATTTGTGTAGGCAGAGCGGTGAACTGGTTTTGGTTTAAGTAAAGCTGTATCAGATTAGACAACCGACCAATTTCTGCAGGCAGACTGGTGAGTTGGTTTTGATTTAAGCAAAGCGTTTGCAGATCAGACAGCTGCCCGATTTCTGCAGGCAGAGCAGTGAGCTGGTTTTGATTTAACTCAAGCAATTCCAGCTGGGACAGTCGCCCAATTTCTGCGGGCAGAGCGGTAAGCTGGTTTTGATTTAATTGAAGTCCTTGCAGCTGAGACAATTGACCAATTTCTGCAGGCAGAGCGGTGAGCTGGTTCTGGCTTAACTTAAGCTCTTGCAGCTGAGACAGCCGTCCTATTTCTTTAGGAAGACTGGTGAGCTGGTTTTGATTTAATTCAAGCCATTCCAGCTGGGACAGCCGCCCGATTTCTGCAGGCAGAGCGGTGAGCTGGTTTTCTCTTAAGTCAAGCGTTTGCAGCTGAGACAACTGCCTGATTGCTGCAGGCAGAGCGGTGAGCTGGTTCTGGCTTAGCTTAAGCTTTGTCAGCTGAGACAATTGGCATATTTCTGAGGGTAAATAAGTTAAGCCTGCATTAGATAAATTTAAAGCCGTGATGTTTTTACAATTTTCTTCAATCCAATCTCTAAATAGCTCTCCTTTTTTCTTTAGAGGCAAGTGCTTAATTTCTTCTCGTCTCAAGTATTCTTTCCCACCAGGAAGTCTTTCCCAAAGCAAAAGGCGATTAATATTTAAGAGATAAGAAGAGTAATTAGCAAGACTTAAGCCTCTTTTTTCTTCTGTTTTCCATTTAAATTCCAATGGAGAAAAAGACTTGGCTAAAGTAAAGATTTGCTTAAAGATTGCATTTACCTTTGCTGCTTCAGAAAGCTTTTCTTCTAGCTTATAAATCCTATCTACAATAAGCACCTGCTCCTTAACATTTCCTTGAGGAACATGCACTTTACCTATTTGCTTATAAAGAGGGGGCATGACTTCAGAAGCCAGCAGATGATGCCATCTTTTACAAACGCTTGATAAGGAAGGAACTGCACAAGCCTCTAAGATAGGGAGCAGCAATTCATTGGGCAAGCTTTCCATAGATGCCAAAGAGATAGGATGCATTTTATTTCCTTGGATAGTGATAACTTTTTCAGCATTTTCATTTTTTAAAGACAATATAAAAAAATTAAAAAGCAAGTCAAATGGATTCGTATCCTTATCAATGAAAAACAACTCACAGATAATCTACCTCGCTTTTTTTTCAGATAGATTTAAGGAAAAGGGGGAGGCCTTTCAAGCATTTAGGAGCAGCCACAGGTTTTAGAGATTAAGTGATGCGGCAATTTTGGTTTGGCTAAAAGAATGAAATTGATTCTGTGCCTTATATGAGAAAAACGGCTCTTTTGGTGCCTTGTTTTAATTCTTCTACTGCTTCTACATGCACACTGGTGAGATGTTTTTGATTTAAGTGCGGATTACTTGTTTAAAGATAAGATGGCTAAAAGTTTTTTATTCCATTTAGCCCACCTCAATTTAAAAAGTGCTTACGACCATTCTACAATTGAAAACGCTGCCTTATTTTTACGGTAATATCTTTCAAAGGATTTTCCGCTAATTCAAGCTTGATAAGCTTAGACAGCTGCCCGATTTCTGCAGGAAGGCTGGTGAGATGGTTTTGATTTAAGCAAAGCCTTCGTAGCCGAGACATTTTCCCTATTTCTGCAGGCAGAGCGGTGAGCTGGTTTTGATTTAAGTAAAGCTGTAGCAGCTTAGACAGCTGCCCGATTTCTGCAGGCAGGCTGGTGAGCTGGTTTTGATTTAATTCAAGCTCTTGCAGCTTAGACAGCTGCCCGATTTCTACAGGTAGACTGGTGAGTTGGTTTTGATTTAAGTCAAGCGTTTGCAGCTTAGACAGCTGCCCAATTTCTGTAGGCAGAGCGGTGAGGTGGTTGTGATTTAAGTAAAGCCAGTGCAGCTGAGACAATTTTCCGATTTCTGTGGGAAGAGCGGTGAGCTGGTTTTGGTTTAAGTTAAGCCCTCCTAGCTGAGACAATTGCCCGATTTCTGCAGGCAAACTGGTGAGCTGGTTTTGCTCTAATTCAAGCGTTCCTAATTGCGATAGCTGTCCGATTTCTGCAGGCAGGCTGGTGAGCTGGTTTTGGCTTAAGTTAAGCCCTCCTAGCTGAGACAATTGCCCGATTTCTGCAGGCAAACTGGTGAGCTGGTTTTGATTTAAGTAAAGCTGTATTAGCTCAGGCAGCTTCCCGATTCCTGCAGGAAGGCTGGTGAGCTGGTTTTGATTTAATTCAAGTGTTTCCAACTGCGATAGCTGCCCGATTTCTGCAGGCAGAGCGGTGAGCTGGTTTTGGCTTAAAAAAAGCCATTGTAGTTGAGACAGCTGCCCGATTTCCATAGGCAAAGCGGTGAGCTGGTTTTGATTTAAGAAAAGCCATTGCAGCTGAGACAGCTGCCCGATTTCTGCAGGCAGACTGGTGAGCTGGTTTTGGCTTAAAAAAAGCTCTTGCAGTTGAGACAGCTGCCCGATTTCTGCAGGCAGACTGGTGAGCTGGTTTTGGCTTAAAAAAAGCTCTTGCAGTTGAGACAGCCGCCCGATTTCTGCAGGCAGGCTGGTGAGCTGGTTTTGCTCTAATTCAAGCGTTCCTAATTGCGATAGCTGTCCGATTTCTGCAGGCAGGCTGGTGAGCTGGTTTTGATTTAAGCTAAGCCGTATTAGCTCAGACAGCTTCCCGATTCCTGCAGGAAGGCTGGTGAGCTGGTTTTGATTTAATTCAAGTGTTTCCAATTGCGATAGCTGCCCAATTTCTGTAGGCAGAGCGGTGAGCTGGTTTTGATTTAAGTAAAGCTGTATTAGCTCAGGCAGCTGCCCGATTTCTGCAGGCAGGCTGGTGAGCTGGTTTTGGCTTAGATTAAGCGTTTGCAGCTGAGACAATTGCCCGATTTCTGTAGGCAGAGCGGTGAGCTGGTTGTGATTTAAGTAAAGCCGTGCCAGCTTAGACAGCCGCCCGATTTCTGCAGGCAGGCTGGAGAGGTGGTTTCCGCTTAAGCGAAATTCTTGCAGCTGAGACAATTGACCTATTTCTGCAGGTAGAGTAGTGAGCTGGTTTTCTCTTAAGTCAAGCGTTTGTAGCTGAGACAATTGCCCGATTTCTGCAGGTAGGCTGGAGAGGTGGTTTTCGCTTAAGCGAAGTTCTTGCAGCTGAGACAATTGAACTATTTCTGCAGGTAGAGTAGTGAGCTGGTTTTGGTATAAGTAAAGTCGTGCCAGCTTAGACAGCTGCCCGATTTCTCCAGGCAATGTGTTAAGCTGGTTTTGATTTAATTTAAGCGTTTGCAGCTGAGATAACTGGCCTATTTCTGGAGGTAAATAAGTCAAGCCTGCTCCACATAAATTTAAAGTCGTGATGTTTTTACAATTTTCTTCAATCCAATCTCTAAGAAGCTCTCCTTTTTTCTCTAGAGGTAAGTGCTTAATTTCTTGCCGGCTCAAGTATTTTTCCCCACCAGGAAGTTTTTTCCACAGTAAAAGGCGATTAATATTCAGCAGATAAGAGGAGTAGTTAGCTAAAGTAAAATATTTTTTCTCTTCAGTCTTCCATTTAAATTCTAGAAGAGAAAGAGAACTAGCTAAAGTAAAGATTCGCCTAAAGATTGCATTTATCTTTGCTGCTTCAGAAAGCTTTTCTTTTAGCTTATAAATTCTATCTACAATAAGAGCCTGCTCCTTAACATTTCCTTGAGGAACATGCACTTTACCTATTTGCTTATAAAGAGGGAGCATGACTTCAGTAGCCAGCAGATGATGCCATCTTTTACAGACGCTAAATAAGGAAGGAACTATGCAAGCCTCTAAGATAGGGAGTAGCAATTCATTGGGCAAGCTTTCAATAGATGTGAAGGCGATAGGATGCATTTTATTTTCTTGGGTAGTGGTGACTTTTTCAGCATTTTTATTTTTTTTAAAGACAATATAAAAAAATTAAAAAGCAAGTCAAACGAATTCGTATCCTTATCAATGAAAAGCAACTCACAGGTAATCTACCTCGCTTTTTTTTCAGATAGATTTAAGGAAAAGGGGGAGACCTTTCAAGCATTTAGGAGCAACCACAGTTTTTGGAGATTAAGTGACGCGGCAATTCTGCTTTGATTAAAAGAATGAAATTGATTCTTTGACTTATTGAGAAAAACGACTCTTTTGGGCGCAATGTTTTAATTCTCCTATCGAATGATGAAATACAATACGCCTAGCTTCTTCCTGTCGAGAAAGGTTGTTTTGCCAGTATAGCAATCTGCAGAAAAAGAGAAAAGCTTCTTGTCGTTACAAATGCGTAGTTTAGTTTGAGCTTGCTTAGCGACATTTTCTAAATTATTAAAATTGATTAAAATATAGGCTGTTTAATCAGCAAGCCTAATATGATAAGAAAACCTTATCCTAACGATTTAAATGATCGAGAACGGCAGGTGCTTGAACTTAATAATATGCAAGAAAAAAGCCGGTAAGCCACCTAAGCACCCTAAACGAGAGATGCTTAATGCCATCTTTTATGTCTTAAGGACAGGTTGCCAATGGACAGATCTTCCTTATGATCTTCCTCCTTGGAAATCGGTCTATTCTCAGTTTTTAAGATGGAGACAGAGTCATTTATTCGAACAAATTAATACTTATTTAAGGTGATCGCTTCGCCAAAGCTTAAGGCAAGCTAGCGGAACTTAAGTGCAGCTATAGTCGATAGCCAAAGCGTCAAAATAACTGAAAAAAAGGGCTCAGCGGATGCAACGGCGGCAAGAAAGTTAAAGGTAGGAAAAGACACATAGGGGGTAGATTATTTGGGACTGCTAATAGCAGCTGTAGTAAGCAGCACGACTTGCAATGGTAGAGATGGACTAAAGATGCTGCTTTATTTTTTCCTGAAAAAGCTCTATAGCCAAAAAAAATATTTGCCGATACAGGGTATAGGGGAGAAGAGATGAAATTAGAAGCAGCTTTACAGGGTATTGATTTAACAGCCATTAAAAGATCTAAGCTAAAAAGATTTCATCTACAAGCAAAAAGATGGATAGCAGAAAGAACATTTGCCTGGTTTGGCAAATGCCTCAGATTAAGTAAGGATTATGAGGCCTTACCAAACACTAGCCAAGCGTTCCTCTACTTAGCCATGATACACATGAGAGTAAAAAGAATAACGCAATAAATTAATTCAGATAATGTCTTTAGAAATAAGGCCTGGATTATCATAGCGTTATTAGAGCACTGTTTTTTCCTTTAACACTTATATGAAAATGGTTTGACGTCTATAAAATTAAAACATTTCTTTATTTTAAAGATATGTTGATAAAATGTAGCGGTACCTAATCGTGGAAAAGGAGGCTATGCAATGACTAAAAATAAAAATTACGATAAAGGTCAAGTGGCCCCTTTTCCCTTTGATAAAATGTTTTATCAGGAAAAAGGAGGTTCGGTGGATGAGCTTAACGATTATGATAGGGGCCAGCAAGAATTGGATTTAGGAGATGAAAGAGGCGCGGGGCACGAGCCATAAGGAGCATGCTGGCTAGGCCATCTGGCATTTAAAGGAGCTTTTAGGAGTAGCCCAGAGGTTAAGGGATGCTATTCTTAAAAGATCCTGAATAAAAGATAATTATCTATCACTTCTAAATTTTTTCTAATAAGCTATGATGAAAATTGCATTATAAGTGTTACTTGGATTGCTTTAATTAAAAAATTTGGTTTTTAAGCTTGTGTACTAAGGAGGACTTACATCCAGCATTTAAGCTATCAGCTTTTTAAATCTGTATGCGTCCTTTCTATTAGCTATACCCACATATTTCTAGGTTAGGCAAAACGATGATTAACTAGGGGGGAAAGCCGGTAGCTTAATCTCACGCTGAGCTATTTCCAAAAGTTTTTCCCCCATACGTTTTTCCTCTTCTAAAGAAAGCTTCATTAAATTGACCATTTCTTTTTGTTTATAATGTCCACACAAGAAGCAGATAAGATTATAGCAAGCTATTTCATAATGTTCGACCTTATGAGCAGCACTTATCAAGGCAATATCGTTAGAATCTGTATCTGCAAAATGCCTGATTAGCTCTTTCCCTTCGTTAAGAATGCCGTCCATACCTTTGCTACGATCCGTAAAATTAAGATCTAGTAAGGTTTTCATCAGTTCCCTCCCTTTATCAGCAAAATTAGGAATTCCTTGAATTTTGCTAGAGGTAGGATCAATGTCTAGCATCTCAAAAGTCTGTTGCAATCGTCTTATTTGGTCTTTTGTCTCTAAAATATGAGAAGAAAAAGCATCTTTTAATGCTTGGTTGGAAGATTTGCTAGCTAATGTCTTTAGATTATCATAGGTTTCTCTTTCAGCATTATAAAGATGTCTAAGGCCTGTTTCTAAAAACAAGTCTAAAGCTGAATTCTTTTCCATATAAGCCTCCTTATAGCTTACTAATTTTTTTTAATAAAAATATAATAATGCTTAAAATTGTGCTAAAATGTTCTTTAGACGTAAATGCAGGAGGAGGTTAGATTAAATCATTTTACTGTTCCTATCTGTAATATTTTTTTCCTTAAAGGGTGCACTATTTTTATCATTTTCAGGGGAGCGTATAGGCTCGCCCCCATCATTATTGCAATAGCAAATTTAGAAGTCTTTAAAAAAATAAGGGTAGATCGATTTCTTTGAAACCTGTGTAGAAGGCTTTTGGTTAATCTAAGTTTTAAATGTTTTTGACATAATAAGAGCAAACTTAATAAGGATTAAAAGTTACTTGATGGAGAAGGTTCCTGGTGAGAATGCTTTCCTCCTCTCCTTAATTTTTAAAAAAGCTTTTTTTCCTAGATAGATGGAAAGTTGATCAAACTGTTTATATCTTACAAGCCATCAACCGATAGGATTAAACTTCTTTTGCCTTTGTAAAAAGAGTTTAAAAAAAGATAAGCCTAGAAAATCTAGTGCTAAAGTTTTTTTAAATAATTTATCCTAGCTAAACTAGCTGATGAGGGGATTAGGATTTTAAAAAATTTATAGTTGTAGATTTTTTTCGATCTTATTAACTTGAAAATATAGTTTTCTAGTCTTACGCTATTCTTGAGGTACCTTTAACATAAGGAGGCTGATATGTCAGTAGATGTATTTGAGACAACTTTACAAAAAACCCATGAGTGGCTTAAAGATCTTATGAAGTTACTGGGATGGACTGACGAAAAAAAAGCTTATTTGGCTTTAAAAGGAACACTGCAAGCTTTGCGTGATCGTTTATCCGTAGAAGTGTCTGCGAAATTAAGTGCTCAATTGCCTATGTTAGTCCGAGGATTCTATTATGAAGGATGGAAGCCGTCTATAATGCCCGTTAAGGTTAAAACTACGGAAGAATTTTTAGATTTTGTAGCTTTTCACTTTAATAGCCTAGCATTAGTACAATATTCTGATGTAGAAAAAATAGTGCGTGCTGTATTCGAAGTAGTTACCCAGCATGTCTCTAAAGGAGAAATTGAACATATCAGGCAAGTTTTGCCTCTTCCTATCGCTGAGCTTTGGCCTTCTTCTTAAGGTTAGTAAGGCTTTTACCTTTCTACTGAAGGTGTTGCAAAGAAGAACTTACCGCGCTTTTGCCTTGAGCCCTTTAAAGGCCAGGCAAAAGCTTTGCTATAAACGCTTAAATGTAACTTTTAAAATTTTCCATTAGCTATTGTAGTGATCTATAATCTCTCTTAATTTCTTATCATTTAAATTTTTCTTTTCTATCTTTAAAAAGCTTATCTTATCAACTTATGTAAAATATAGGACGGAGCCAAGCATTCAACTTATTTTTTTCTCTTAAGGCTATAAATTTTAACTAGAAAGCGGCTTATAAAGAGTTTGTCTTCGCAAGTTTCCCTAGGGGATTATGTATAATAACTCCTCTATTTTGAATAATACGCTTTAAAAAAACTAAGTCCGCATACCTAGCCCTCTGAAATTTGCCTCTCTACTTAATGAGAGGAATTTTATAAAGTACGGGATTACATAAAAAGTAGCTTGAAAGCGTATAACTTAAAGTTTTTCTATTAAAAAGTTTGTCTTTTGCCTTTTGCTTGCTAACAGTCTCATCTAAAGCTCTCTTAAGAGCGAATGGCCATCTTTGCCTAGTGTAAAATGCGACGCAATGAAAAATTTTTCTCTGTAGGAAAAAAAGGTAATAAAAAAACTTGCATTTGAGAGAAATGAATGTTAAATGAATATTTTATCTGTAAAAGTTGAAGAAAACCCATAAATTTTTTAGGAGTGTTAGAATGAATAAAAAAGATCTCAAAAAACTTGCTTTGCTAGGTATTACAGGCGGCGTAATGATGGCTTCTCACGGTTCTATTTATGCTGATACTAGCAATCATTTAGCAACACCTGGAGTGCTCATGGCTAGCGGTTGCGGAGCTGGCACATGCGGAAATCAAGGCAAACCCTCCTCTGGTTTAAATCGTGAATCTCGTATCATCGCTGAGGCTGATGAAAGCCTTAAAAGTAGCTCTGCTACTCAATTGATGACGGAAGATCAATTGAAAAGCCAATTGAATGAACAAGGTAAAGAAAATTATAATAGTTTGAATGCAGAAGGGAAAGCTTTAGCACAGAAGTTAGCTAGCAGAACATGCAAAGGAAATAATGATTGCAAAGGCTTAAATTCTTGCAAAACAGAGGAGCATAGCTGTGCAGGCAAAGGTTCTTGTGCAGGATCGAGCGCTTGCAACTTCAAAGATAAGAATCTTGCTATCAAAGTTGCAGCACAAAAACAAGCCGAAAAACGTGCACAAACCAATCAAGGCTCTAATTAAGGTTTGACTCCTAGTGTGTGCATATCTTTAAGTTTTAAATGCTTGGATGTGTGCACACTTTTGGTAGCTTTTATTGCTAATTAAATAGAATTTAAATTGATAGGCTATTTTATAAGCACTTAACCTTTAAGCTTTGGTTAACTTTTTTATTCATGATTGAGCTTAAAAAACTTATGATTCGGACAAGAGGAGAGAAATGAAGAAAAGAGATCTTAAAAAATTGGCGTTATTGGGCTTGGCAGGTGGCATGATGCTTTCGCAATCTGTCCATGCGCAGCAGCCTTCTTCCCCTACTTATCCTACCCTGTTAGCTGCCGTCTCTACTCCTGACAAAAGCAGTCCTCCTTCGGCCCCTTCTACGGCTACTACGCAAGCTGAAGTCGATCCTAATGCTGGTAATCTAGGCTATCATCTGATGGATGAAGAGGAGTTGCTGCTTGAGCTTAATGAGGAGGGCCAGCAAAATTACCAAGCTTTAGATGTAGCTAATAAAGAATTAGCACGGCAGGTGGCAAGCGCACGTTGTGGAAATACTAATCAATGTAAAGGGCTAAATGCCTGTAAAACTGATAAGCATGAGTGTGCCGGGCAAGGCTCGTGCAAGGGTCAAGGTAAATGTGCAATCGCGGACAAAAACCTTGCTGTTAAGCTAGTTTATGATAAAATGATGAAAAAAAGGGCACTTGCTAACGGAAATTAAACTTTAAATACCAGGCCTATATTTTTGAAGTTCTAGAAATTTTTCTTCATCAAACGGGTAGTAGGAACAAAAAAATTTAAGTATTGCCAGGATGGCTATGAAAAATGCAAACATTCCTAACTTAGGAATTGGAATAGGTTTAAGGCATGTACACTACGAAGATATTTTTCGCTTACAACCTGAAATTGACTGGTTTGAAATTATTAGTGAAAATTTCATGGTGGAAGGTGGCAAACCTCTTGAAAATCTTGAGAAAATTTTAGCTAAATATCAGGTCGTGCAACATGGAGTAGCTCTAGGAATCGGAAGTGCTGAGCCTTTAGACTACACTTATTTAAAAAAACTTAAAGCCTTAACACGTTTAACCAAGACCCCTTGGTTATCTGATCACTTATGTTGGGGGCATCTGCCCGGCGCTCACTATCATGATTTACTTCCCTTGCCTTATACCCAAGAAGTCATCAACTATGTAGCTGAAAGAGCACGTATCGTACAGGATTACTTAGAAATTCCTTTTGCTCTTGAAAACCTTTCTTCTTATGTAGCTTTTCAAGAGGATGAGATGCCTGAATGGGAATTTTACACGGCTGTTGTAGAGAAAGCTAACATTTTTATGATGTTGGATGTCAATAACATTTATGTCTCTAGTCGCAACCATGGCTTTGATGCGCAAAAATATATCCAAAACCTTCCTTATGATCGGGTGTTGCAAATCCACTTAGCGGGCCATAGCGATCATGGCGATTATGTATTAGATACCCATGATAATTATGTCCGCGATGAAGTGTGGGATTTATATGCCGATATTTATCCCCGCACAGGGGGTGTTTCCACTTTACTTGAATGGGATGATAATTTTCTTAGTTTTCAAGAAACTTGGGAGGAGGCTCTAAAAGCAAAAAAGTTTCAGAAATATTTACATGACAAGGCTAGCCTTGAAAGACCGATGCGCCAATTGCAAGGGGTAGAAGTGTGAAGGCAATGGAATTAACGTTAGATAAGCAAGTACCCGCTAACCTTAGAAAGCTGCAAGAGTGGTTTGCAAGTATACTAGTAAGGCCTGTCGATCAAGATAGCCGTATGAATCCTATCTCTCCTTCACAAGAAAGCATGGAAGAAGAAGCATTTGACTACATTGTTCCTAGCCCTACTTTAAGGCCCGCTCAACGTATAGAGCTTTATAATCAGCAATATTGGTGGAGGCTTTTAAGCATTTTGCATGATGCCACACCTCTTGTGGTGCGCCTGTTTGGATATCATGACTTTAATGAAAAAATTGGCAAGCCTTATCTTACTCATTATCCTCCTGATACCTGGTCGTTAAATTTTCTTAGTGATCGGCTTCCTCGGTGGATAGATGAGAACTATCAGGAAAAGGATAAACAATTAGTATTAGATGCAGCAAAGATTGACGCCGCTTTAAACTATTCTTTTTTTGCTGCCCATTATTCACCTGTAAATGCCCATACAATAGCAGCAGGGATGGATAAAACTCTTAAACGTCGCATGTGTTTACAACCTCACGTTTTCTTATTTAATTTGCGTTATGATATGTTTGCTTTCCGTCAGGAAATGATCAAACAAGAGGTAGAATACTGGGAAAATCATGATTTTCCTAACCTAGCTCAAGATCGTCCCCATTATTTTGTGGTATACCGTAATAGTAAAAATAATTTACAGTGGGACGAAATTGACTTTTCTGCTTTTCGTTTCCTAAATCTTTTTTCAACAGGGACCAGTCTTGAAAAAGCCTGTGAATGGCTTGAGCAACAAGATGAGCAGCTTTATGCTGAGGCAGCAAGCAAGCTACATCTTTGGCTTCAAGAATGGGTGTTCCGGCAATGGCTATATTTTGATGATAAACAGTCGTGAAGCAGCATTTTTCGCCCTCTTACATTCCTTAAAAGGGGAGAGCTTTATTTCCGAATATTTAGAGGAGTGGTTTAAAAAAGAGCAGCCTTCTTCTCAAGATTATCAATTAGCCCATCAAATAGCGTACGGTTCTGCTCAGATGGCACTAGCCTTAGATTATTTGGCTTTGCAGCTCTCTGAAAAGAAAAAGATGCGTTTAAAGTTAAAAGAAAAAGCTTTACTCCGTACAGCTTTATATCAATTTTACTTCTTAGACAAGCTCCCTCATTACGCTATTGCGGATGAGTCAATCAAGATTGCAAAGAAGCATTTTCATTCTTACTTTGTTGCTTACTTAAATGCTATATTAAGGAAGCTTTCTTTTCTTTCTTTAAGTCTACCCCAAGGGATGGATCCATCTTCTCTTAGTATCCGCTATTCGTTCCCCCTTTATTTTATTAAAGCTCTCAACAAGCACTACGGCTTGCAGACGACAATAAAGATTTTAGAGGCTAGCAATAAGCCTGCTTTAACAATGGCTCGGCTAAGAAATATAGTAGCAATCCCGACAGAGTGGAACACAGTTATAGAAAAGCCAGTCAAGGTCATTACCGTCCCTGCTTCTGAGGTTAAAAGGGTGGCTTCTTCTGCAAATTATTATATTCAAAATGTTACACCAGCAAGCTTAATAGGGAATCTTTCTCAAGAAATAAGCAAAACTCCTACCAGCATTTTGGATCTATGCGCTTCGCCTGGCGGTAAAACTTTGGCCCTACATGATTTTTTCCCTCAAGCAGCCCTATATGCCAATGATGTCTCCTTGCCAAAAATACAAAAATTAAAAGACAATCTTACAAAATATGGTGTGCAAGCTCAAGTAAGCTGCTGTGAGGGCGAGAAGTTAAAATTTGATAAAAAATTTGATCTTATCGTTTTAGATGTGCCTTGTAGTAATAGTGGGGTTTTGAGTAAACGCCCTGAAGCTCGCTGGAGATTAAACGAAGATCAAGCAAAGCAGCTTAAAATCATCCAGCTCAATTTGTTAAAAAATGCTGCTCATCTGTTGGAAAATGAGGGTGAAATTTGGTACATGACCTGCAGTATTCTCCCTGAAGAAAATGAAGAGATAGTAGCTATAGCGTGCCAAGAACTGGGGTTAATGAAAAAGAAACTTATTTCCATCTTGCCTAACGCAGAAGGATGGGATGGAGGCTTTGCCTGTCGCTTGGTTAGTCGGACCTAATCTAACCTAAAGTTTTCTTAGCGCCTGCATTTTAAAAGGAGGTTTTCTTTTTCTCCTTCTTTAGCTTTTTTCCTCGCTTCATTTCATTCCAACGTCCCTGCATAAAAGAGAGGATTCAATCTTTTCCCCTAATTTTTTATCTGGCCCTGTGGATTTCTAAAAATTCCTTTCCTAATGCTTCTAACAGCTTACGATAAGTGGGAAATCCTAGTTGATGGTCTACGAGGGGAAGACCCCAGGAGCTAGGTAAAAATGTAATATGCTTCTGAGGATCTAAGAAAGATTTAATATAGGTAATGGGATCTAAATAGCAAACCGCATCTCCAAGGCTTACATAGTTAATCACATTTTGAAATCCCCCTGTTGCCAGTAGGCAAGGAGAGCCAAAAGTATATACATCTATCATATTTAGCTCCTCCGCTGACAAAAGGCCTTTAGCTCTTAAGGTATCAGAGGCCCCAATACTATGCGCATAATGAATAATTCTTCCTCCGCCTTCCACACCACCTATCTGTGCTATCAATTCCCGCCATTTTGAAGCAAGCTGCTTAGCTTGAGGAGAAACCCATCCACATCTAACGGCTAGAGATTTTAGAAAATCGTAAGTCCATCCTTCTGTGGGGCGGAAAATGTAGTGGATGTTATTGCCACCATGAAATTTTGAAATTATTTCTAAGCTATACATGACATCATGGCGAGCATTTAAAATCCCATTAATCAAAGTAATTCTTACTTTGTCATTTATTTCTCCTTGTCCTATCACCCCCGCTTCATTCTTTCCTATATAAAAACCACAGATGCCTAAAGTTAGCTTGCCAAAAATAGCGCTCGCTGTTCCTTCAATCTTCTCATTGAAATTATGTTCCAATGAAAGATGAGTAGACATGAAGGCCTGCATATTGCGCAGTAAGCTGAAAATTTGCTGACCGATATCGGTAACTTGGGAATAAATCGCGCTCCATAAGTTACTAAAAGAGAATAGGCCATAAGGGTCCATGCGATTGATAGGATTATTAGAGGCAAAAGCATAGAGGTTAGGGCTTTCCATAGAGCCTAAGGGATCTTGTGTGGTCCATTGGCCTAGGGAAGGATCGTAGTAACGTTTTCCAAAATAAATCAGGCCAGATTCTGGGTCCATTCTTTTACTTGAAAAGCGCCATGGATTATTGCAGGAGGGGAGCTCTCTCTCTTCTTCCCCAAACGCAGAATAATGGGCTTTTTCTATCAAGGTCTGATCGGCAAGTGAGATAAGCCCACAGACTGAGCCGCGATGATCATGGAGAGGAATGTATGCTTGATCTTCTATTTCTAATAGGACGGCGCTGCCAATTTCTGCTCCTAGCCCCTCACCTAACACACGCAATTCAGTTATTTGATTTTTATCATTGACTGCTCCAATTTCATTTAAACCATCATAAAGATATTTTTGTTCCCATTTTTTTTCACCATTAGGAGCAAAACATGTTTTTGACAAGCGCCGATGAAAAAGATCATACCTATATCGATAAACTTCCCCGTTATCCTGGCGTAGAGCTATCATGCGATTTAAAGCATCATATTCAAAACGAAGTCTCTTGCCTTCGACTATCTTTTCTTTCAAATTGCCGTTGGCATCATAATCATTTTGGGTGTTATGGTAACCGATTAGTTGCCCCAAAGGATTAATTGTGCACTCTTTATAATTTTTAGACGTTTGATTTCCTAGCCAGTTATAGGTGTAGGTATTGCTGAAAAGCCCTGCTTCATTTGTTAGGTAGTTTTGATCATCGTAAATATAATTGTGCTTATATTCCCCACTAAAATCTTTAAAAGTAATCCCTTCGATAATCTGCGGCTTTTCAGGCAAATAATGGATAGCTTCAGACCAAAAAGGCGTAGAAATATGAGTAAGATAACCTTTGCTATTATAACTACGTAGCTCTTGACCTAAGCCGCCCGCCAAGTCACTAATCAGCGGATGACCATTTAAATTGCGCTCTTGATACCTATGAATCAAGGGACCTTTTAAAAGACGTTGCCTCTCAATTTTTCTAAGATAGAGGCTGCCATAACTATATTTAATGGAAGATGTATCAGGAAGATCTAATTGAATGCAGCGGTTAAGCTCATCATAATGCCTGGTGGTTTTTAATCCGTTGCCTTGTACTTCTTCTAATAAGCATCCGTCGAGAGAAAAGGTGCGCCGTGTAGATAAGCAATGAACTTTATCTTCAATATGGGTGATATGCTGGAGAGAATCATAGGAAAGAATATAGTGGATCGTAAGATCAGAAGAATGAAGGGAAGTAAGGTTGCCTAGAGAATCATATTCATAAAAAATGGTCACCCCATCCGGCTTAAGAAGGGCACTTAGCTGGCCTGCCTCATTGTAAGTATACTGGGTAGTCATAGGTCTTACTGTACCAAATCCTTCAATGCATCTAATAAGGCGATCATAGGAATCATAATGCCATACTGTACTGATGGTTTTGCCGTGGCTTAAAAAGTAAGTTTGCTTAGCTTTATGATTATTCACATCCCACTGTAATTCTTGTAAGGAAAGTATGTCACCTAGGCTGTTTTTCTTGGTTATCTTCACAGGTCGTTTCATCGCATCGTAAAGAGTGAGAGTCACATTTCCTGACGGGTCAGTCACAGCTTGTTGAAGTACTTGCTGTCCTAGAGAATTGAAAACAAGCTCTTCAATGGGAGAAGGTTGTATAGGGGTGGGTTCTACCCAACTCATTTTTTGTATCTTGCCCTTGGTATTTTCAAGACGGGTAGATTTTAAATCATTTTTAAAATCATATTCTTTAATAGTGGCAATAAAATTTTCAAGATGGGGGCCATACCATTCTTTAGAAATAGTCTGTTGACCTAAATGATTATATTCATAGGTTAATCGCTTACTAATAGTTTTCCCTGTCATTTGCTCGAGAGCTTGTAAACGGCCCATATAGTCGTATTTATAACAGATTCTTCGACCTGTGGCCTCCCTTGCTTCTAATAAATGGAAGGCATTATGAATAAAAGTAGTGGCTTTGTATAAAGCGCCTGTTTTATCAAAAGCTTCATTTTTAAAGAGTCGCCCTAAAGGGTCACGATGATAAACTATATAATTTCCTTGAATATCAAAAGCAACTTTTAAGGATCCATCCAAATTATAAATAAATTTTTCCACTCTTTGATCAGGGTAGAGGATGAGGATAGGCTTACCATAAGCATTGTATTGAGTGTAAGTAGTACAACCTTTTGCATCCGTTTGGGCTATCACGCGATTAAGTACATCATAACTTGTCTGCTTAGAGGGATTGATAATGTTAAGGTTTTCGTCCAAGACGGCCGGATAAATCACTTGAGTCTCACGACCTAAGCTATCATATTCATAGGTAGTTTGATTACCACACTCGTCAATAAATGCTCTCTTATTGCCTTTTAAATCATAATGAAAGTAAGTTTTTTTAGTCTGATCATTGTTATCTAAAACTTCGCTACTAATTAAACGATTGGCAAAATCATAGGTATGGATAATTTGTTGTGAGATACCTGTAGGGCTGATACATGTTTGTTTTAATAGATTGCCATTTAAATCATAGCTCTTCTCGGTAAGCCCTTTAACTTCATCGGATGAAGTAATAAGCTTTTGGCGCTCATCATAGGTGTTATTTATGGAATAATAATGTTGATTATTCGCATCGTAATAGTCTTCTTGAATAACCTTCGCTTGATGGTTGTAGTGATAGATGATTTTTTTTATAAGATGAGTTTGGCCGGTAGAAAGATTCAATGCCCTCTCTTCTATGCTTTCTGGTAAACCTAAGGCAGGATGGTCCGTACGATAACTAATTGTTTTTATCTGCCTTTCGCTGACGTTGGTAAGGTCGTTTATATTTTTTGAAGATCCATCGTCTTTGCTAAAGGTGGTGACCTGCCCAGCTTGATTGTAAGAGTAAAATTCTCTTAGAATAATTTTGTCGTTAATGCATGTTAACTTGGACTGAAGGTAGGGAGTATTAGGGAAATATGCATAAATTATTTTTTTTCCATTATCTTCTTCTGTGCTCTTTAGAAGATCATTTGCATATTCATAGGTTATGCTATAATGCTCTATCCCATTTTTTAAAGGATAAGCATCGTGGCCTATTTGAATAGCTAGCGTGCATGTGCCAGTAAGGTTGCCATATAGGGTTTCTTTAATTAAACGCTGTTGGTTGTCATAAGAAAAGGAGTGGGCAATAAGAATAGTACCCTGAGCATCGGCTATATAACGGGTACGAAGCTGTTTGCTGTTTTCCTTTTTTCCTAAAGCTTGAGTCCATATTAATTTTTCTAGGCGAGAAAATTGGCCGGCTGAATCGTAATTTTCAATATCTGTTATATATCCATCGCAGAAGCGATAAATGGTTTTGCAATTAAGAGCATCATAGACCTCCGTAGACCCTTCATGATAAACAAAGCTACGAGTAACAATAGCGGTGGCATCTTCTCCTACAGGGCTTTTTTGAACTTTAACTTTTCCGGCATGAGGATGGCCTTTTTCATAATATTCGTATTCTACATAACGGCCTTCTGGTAATTCGCGTCGGTTGATAAGGTAACCTTCTTGGGAAGGGTGCTTTTGATAGTAATAAGCAATAGAAGGAGCGCTTGAGGAAATGACTTCGGCAATTAAACGAGGATTACGGAAGCGATAGGTGATTTGCTGGTTATCATGGGTTTGAATGATGCATTGCTTATAAGGATCATCGCTATGTTGAATGTTCAACCAGCTATAGAGATGCTTATCAGCAAAGTCAGAGGCTTTTACAGCTTTTAAGCGATTTTGCTGATCATATTCATACGAGATTTTGTGCGTAGAGGTAAAATGGCCTGCCTCTCCTGGCGTAGATGCGTTAAATAGGTTAGGGAAGTTACACTGCCATCCCGATAAAAAACAGTCTTCTCCCGTGTGATATCTGCGCAGGGTCATAGGGGCTGGCCCGTTAAGATGTAAATCGTTTTGAGCTTCCGTGTACTGGCCGGTCATGATATTTACTGAATCAAATACATAAGTAGGATTTTGCCACTCATGCAAGGAAGGTAATAATGAAGAAGAGGGGAGCTCTTGCGTATAGGCACCGTAGGAATTGATGAATAAAATAATAAATAAGCAAATAAGCTTCTTCATGAACTAACCAAAATTAAATAACAGAAATAGCTTAACCAAGAATAAACTTAAAGGGCAAGAGACAATCTATTTATAATGAAATTTTATGATTTAAAAATAAAATTTACATATGATTTTTTTAGCTTCTCTTTCTTATATTTTTTTCTGAAATATTTTTCGGCCGATTTCACTTTAGCTTCGCAGGGAGAAAAGAGTTAGCTCAAGTAAAAACGTGCTTGAAGATTGCTTTTAGCTTTCTTATTCAGCAAGCTCAGTTTTTAGCTGATAAAGAAAAGACTATGTTTCATTAGCTAAACAGATGCTTTAATGGAAAATTGTTGGTGCGCCGCAGGCGCGCAAAGAAGTTCAATATGAACTAAAACTTTGTGCTTAAGCTGTACAAATGATGGAGAAGGCCCTCCGAAGTCGGTTTTCAGGAACGGGCTTCAAACCACCTTAAGCTGCTGTTATTAAGAGTAATGGTAGTGAGCATTAAGGAAAAGTCGAGATAAAACTCGGAAGGTATAAATCAGAAAGACGAATAAACCTTAAACCATTGTTGACGCGTCGTAAGCCAGAAATTTGATGTCAAAAGCAGGGGCGCTTCGATCTTCTGTAAAGAATCTACAAGATACCTGATTACTGTGTAGATGGCATCCGGCGTATAGATGGCGTGAGTCTGATTTGGGCGTTTGTACGGAACTGTG